>JBEPXV010000238.1:0-4295 GCA_041641695.1 Gammaproteobacteria bacterium
GACCGCGGTCGCCGCGTCGACCTCGGGGCTGTCGATCTCGGTGACGGCCCGGTCGATCTGCTCCTCGACGATGCGCCGGATCTCGCCGGGCACGTCCCCGTGGTCGTTCAGCCGGTAGGCCATGCCGGGTGTCCTTGCATGGTGCCGGCATCCGCCGGCCGGCTTGCCGGCGCGAACGGCATCACCGGTGCCAGGTGACACGCAGCATGGTGTCGCCCTTGGTGTACTGGTAGTCCAGGTCACCGGCGTAGGCGTGGTGCAGCGCTTCGCCGATTCCGCGCGCCAGGCGATGGTCGGTGACCGTGACCGTCAAGCCGTCGTCCGTCTCCCCGATGTCCATGATCCGTTTCATGGGATGCTCGGCCCGCTCGCGTTGCTCTATGTTGCGCATCAGATTGCGGATCTCCTCGTCGTGGGACTGCCTGAAGTCGCCGGACAGGGTCAGGAACGCGGCGGGCACCCGGTCGTGGATGCGCTGGCAGGCCGGGCAGCGGGTCTCCCGGGCGTCCGCGGGTGCCTCACCCCAGCTCCAGCGGCCGTCGGTGAAAATCGCACCGCAGTCGGGGCACACCGTGGGCTCGGTGAGCTTGAGCTTGGAATGGTATGGATCGTGGTCCATTTCCTCGAGCAGGCGGTCGCCCCGGTGCTTGCCGGCGCCCGTGGGCATGGCTTTCTTGTTCGACATGGTCAACCTCGTGTGGCGTTGTGTCGCAGTATTTCCGGGCCGGCGGGGCCCCGCGCACGGTTCATGCGGCGCGTTGGACTGGATCCGCCCGGCCTTGGTTCAACCATAGCCCGGCAAAGCCCCGGAACGGTTGATCGGGATCATGCTCGAAGAGCTTTACTCCATTTAGTATATTCCGCCATTATCGCGTCAGGAGGCGGCGGCATGAGTGAAATTGTTCGACTACCGGAGAACTTCATCGGCAAGGAGGACCGGGAGCGGCTCGAGAGCTTCGGCGGGCATACCATCGCCCATGGCCGGGCCACGCGCTGGCACTGGGGCAGCGACGAGCGGGGCAACGACGTTTTCGAGATCTACCGGGGCGGCGCGGACGAAGTGCTGGCGTACCGTGTCAGCCGCGACCGCAGGCGCGACACGTTTCTCGTCCACGACAACTTCGAGCGGGAGGTCCTGTCGGGTGACCTTGAGCATGTGATGGCCGGGCTCGAGGATCTGCTGTCCACCGAGCACGGCGAGTTTCCCGCGTGAGGGGGTTGAACCCGCGTTCCGGGCCCGTCGTGACGACCGTCCGCCAATGACCACCCGGATCGAGCCTCGCGAGCTGATCGAGTCCCTGAACGCCAGGCTGGATGACAAGCGCCTGGTCCTGTTCCTGGACTATGACGGCACCCTGTCGCACATCGTCGAGCATCCGGACCACGCCGTGCTCGACGAAGCGACCCGCCGGGGTCTATCGCGCGCGGCGGCCAGGCATCCCGTCTATGTCATCAGCGGCAGAGACCTTAACGACGTGCGGGGGCGGGTTGCCGTCGAGACGATCGACTACGTGGGCAGCCACGGATTCCAGATGCCGGAGGCGGTGCCGGGCATTGATCCTGAATCGCTCGACGAGGCAGTCCATGAGCTCGGTCTGGCGGCCAACGAGCTCGAGCAGTGGCTGGACTATATTGACGGGATCGTGATCGAACGGAAGAAGTACTCCTTTGCACTTCATTACCGCATGGCGGACCGGGACGATTTGAAGCAGATCCATGCTGCGGCCGCCGATGTGCTGGAACGCTACGGCAGCGTGACCTCGAAGCGGGGCAAGCAGGTCATCGAGTTCGTGCCCGACATCCCCTGGGACAAGGGACTATGCCTGCAGGCCCTGCTGGCCCGCCTGGAAGGGGAAGCCGGCGGCGGTCGGACATTGTTTCCGGTGTATATCGGCGACGACGTCACGGACGAGGACGCTTTCCGGGTTCTCGACCCCGCCACCGGCATCAGCGTAGTGGTGGCCGAGGACGAGCGGCAGTCGTCGGCCGAGTTCCGCCTGGGGGATGTCACCGCTGTGCGAGAGTTCCTGGAGCAGCTCGCCTGATCGACTTCCACCGGCAGAGATAATTGGAGCGGGTGATGGGAATCGAACCCACGTCATCAGCTTGGGAAGCTGAGGTTCTACCATTGAACTACACCCGCCCGGGGATCCGCGTAGTTGGCATTGCGAAGCCAGCATACTGGCGCTCGCTATTGTACTCACGAACGCCAGCCTCGGGAAAGACTTGTAACGCCCTGGCTTCCCGAAGCAGGCGCGCATCGGAGGAGGGCCAATCCGCATGAACCAGCCATTGCCCGGGAAGATGTGATCAGCCGCCGCGGTTTTCTCAGCGGCGTGCTGCGTGGCACGTCTATCGCGGTAGGGTTCTGGCTCTATGGCCTGCCTGCCGTGGCCGGGGACCTGACCCCCCGGGAGCGCGCGGCGATGGACGCGGTGCTCGACACCCTGATTCCCGATGACGAGTACCCGGGTGCGCTGCGCGCCGGTGTGCCGAAACGGATCGAGGCGCTTCTGACCGAAAGCACCCGGCGCGCCCGGTTGTACCGGCGGGGACTGGCGGCGCTTGAGAGCCGGTCGCGCCGTGCAACGGGCCGCTACTTTCTGGAGCTGTCCCCGGACGAGCGCGGCGAGGTTCTGGCCGAGCTCCAGGGCGGCTTTGGCCCCGGCCCGGTCTTCTTTCACTACGTGCGCCGCGATGCCATGACGGCGTATTACTCCACTCCCGAGGCCTACGAGATGCTCGCCTACGATCCGCCATTGAACGGATATGCTTACACCCCGGTGGCACCCGAAGGCGGGCGTGACGCGCATGGCTGACCCCGATTACGACGCGGTCGTCGTCGGCTCGGGCGCCGGCGGCGGTATTGCCGCCCTGGTGTTGTGCGAGGCTGGATTGAACGTGCTGCTGCTCGAGCGCGGGCGCCGCTACGATTTCCGTATCGACTACCCGATGAGCCATGCCGACTGGGAGCGGCGGGGCGATCCCTTCGTCGAGGCGAGCCACGAGACCGTCAAGGTCGAGTCGGGTGCACCCCTGGATCGCGGCCGGCCGCAGCTGTTCTCCGGCACGACAAATCTTCGGCGATTGCGCAGCACCTTCCACTACAGGCGGGTGCTGGGGCTCGGCGGCACGACGCTGCATTACCAGGGCGAGGCGCACCGGTTCGCCGACTACGCGTTCCGGTCCGCCTCGGCGTACGGTTTCGGCGTGGACTGGCCGGTCACGTACGAAGAGCTGGAACCGTACTATGAACGGGTGGAACGTCTGCTTGGGGTAGCGGGCCTCCCCGGCAACCCCTTCAAGCCGCCCCGGGGCCCGTTCCCGACGCCGGCGCATCCGTTCTCCCCGGTGAGCCGGCTGGTTGGAAAGGGCGCCGAGGCGCTTGGCTGGCGTCTGCAGCACAACCCCCTGACGCTCCCCACGCGGTCCGTGGACGGGCGCTCGCCGTGCCGACACGCCGGCGGCTGCACCAGCGGTTGCATCTTCGGCGCCAAGTCGAGCATGGATGTCAGCGCCATCGCCCGTGCCGAGCGGACGGGTCGTCTGACTATCGAAACCGGCGCCCGGGCCCTCCGGCTGGAGACGCGGCCGGACGGCGGCGGCGTTGACCGGATGATCTACAGCCGTGACGGCGCGACCCGTGCAGTCACGGCCAGGGTTCATGTCCTGGCGGCAGGCGCTGTGGAAACCCCGCGGCTGCTGCTGCACAGCCGCTCCGGTGCCCACCCGGACGGGATCGGCAACGAGCATGACCAGGTCGGCAGGAACTTCCTGGAGTCGGTGACGGTGTCGCTCAACGTCCGCTTCGACCAGGCCCTGGAGGCCTACCGCGGGCCGCCCATCGACGCCCGCATCTGGGACACGGCGGATCCGAAGCAGGCGGCGAAGGCGGGGCGGGGCGGCTACGCGTTGGGCGTGTCCAGCACCATGGGCGGCTACCACGGCCCGGTGTCCTACGCCCTGCGCACCGATGGTTTCGGGCCGGCGCACAAGCGCGCCATGCGCGAGCGCTTCGGGCGCATCGTGACGTTGTTCGGGGTCGCCGAGCAGGAACCGCGCGCGGAAAACCGCATCACGCTGAGCGACGAGCCGGACCAGCAGGGCGTGCCCAAGGTCTCGGTGCGGACTGCCCACTCGGACCGGGACGCCCGGGCCATCGAGGCCATGTTCCGGGACTGCGACGCGCTCGCCCGGGCGTCCGGCGCCGTGGAAACCCTGGGCCGGCACTCCACCTACGACAGATCCAATGCCTCTCACGTCGGCGGCGGATGCCGCATGGGCACGTCACCGGC
>JBEPXV010000239.1:0-4292 GCA_041641695.1 Gammaproteobacteria bacterium
CTGGCCCTGGGCGCCCTGAACCTGATCACGGTGTTCCTGGTGCTGATCCTGTTCGGCCTGGGCATCGACTTCGGCATACACAACCTGCAGCGCTATGATGAAGTCCGCTCCAGGGGGGGCGACATGCGTGCGGCGCTGGAAACGATCATCTTCAAGACGGGCCACGCCTCCCTGCTGGCCGCGGTGACGACCGCGGCAGGTTTCTATGCCCTGATGCTGACCGACTTCCGGGCATTTTCCGAGTTCGGTTTCATCGCCGGCACCGGCGTCGCGTTGTCCCTGGTATCGATGTACATCGTCTTCCCGGCGCTGCTGGTGCTGGCGGAACGTACCCGTGTATACCGGCTTCCCATGCGTATCGGTGCCCCCCGTGCATCCGCCTCGTCGGGCTGGTCCATCGCCCGCCCGGTGCTGATCGTCGGTGCGCTCGTCACCGTCGTCAGCACCATGTCCGCGTCAACCATCGAGTTCGACGAGAATTTCAACAAGCTGGACACCAGCATACCCAGAATGAGCGCCCTCAAGGACAAGATCCGGGAGGTGTTCCCGCTGCGCAGCGACAAGGCGGTGGTGTACGTCAACAGCCTCGAGGAAGTCACGGCCGTGGTGGACGAGGTGGAGCGTATCCGTCAGTCCCGCTCCCCGGAGGACGCGACGATCGAAAAGGTCAAGTCGATCTATGACGTGGTGCCGGCCAGCGAGGACCAGCGCCGGCGGCTGGCGGTCATCGACAAGATTCACGACCGCATGGTCGAGGCCATCCAGCTCCTGGAGGACTTCGGCGGCGAAGAGGGCTCCAGAGACGCCCGGCGCAAGCAGGAAATCGAGGACCTCCTGTATTACGCCGGCATACAGGAGCTCAAGCCCGGCGAGCTGCCCACCGCCATACAGCGCGTTTACACGGGCGTCGAGGATTCACAGGGGTATCTCGTTTACATCTACAACGCCAAATCCACGTCGGAACTCGATGAGGCGGAGGCTTTTGTCAACGACATTCGCGAGATCAACGCGAACGGCAAGACCTATTATCCGGCTACCGAGGCCATGGTGTTCGTGGATATGCTGAATCTGATGCGCAGCGACGCCAAGCGGGCCGTCGCCGTGGTTCTGGGTGCCGTATTCATTCTACTGCTGCTGGCCTACCGGAGCATCCGGTCCGCATTGATCGTCACGATCCCGGTGCTGGTAGGCATGTCCTGGATGCTGGGGATCATGGCCTACTTTGACATTCGGCTCAATGTCATCAACATGGTGGTATTGCCTACTATGCTCGGAATCGGGGTGGACAACGGCATCCATATCTTTCAACGCTTCCGGGAGGAAGGCTTCGACAATGTCCGCGGCGTGGTCATGACCACCGGGGGCGCTGCGTTCCTGACGACCGCCACCACGCTGCTGGGCTTCTCCGGCACCATGACCGCTCAGAACGGCGGTCTGCAGTCCCTGGGCCTGGCGGCGGCAATCGGGCTGGGAGCCTGCCTGGTGAGCTCATTGACCGTGTTCCCGGCGTTGCTGGGCTGGCTCGGACAGCGCCTCGCCAGGTTACGCTAGGGCACTAGTGCGTCACCACCGGGCCCGCGCCCTTGCCGAAGAACTGTGACCGCTCCTGCTTCGGGGTACGCTGAAAGTGAGTCCGGTAGCACTTGGTGAAATGCGACTGGGATGCGAATCCGGCGGCGATGGAGGCGCTGAGAATGCTCATGTTGGTCTCCAGAAGCAGGCGCCGGGCATGTTCCAGCCTGAGAGCGAGATAGTACCGCTGCGGTGTGCTGTCGCAGTACTTGTGGAACAGGCGCTCCAGCTGGCGCAGGGACAGGCCGACTGACGCGGCGATCCTGTTCGGGGTGACCGGGGTTTCGATGTTGGCGTACATCAGGGAAATGGCCGCGGCCAGCCTGGGAGACTGAAAATTCACGATGGCGTCGCGCGCATTGCCCTGCTTGTCGTCGCTGGTGCGCATCCGGTCGTGTTGAAACTGCTGGGCGACTCCCAGGGCCGTATCCACGCCGAGGTCGTCGGTAATCAGCTTCAGCATCAGGTCCACCGCCGCGGTGCCTCCCGAGCAGGTACAGCGGTCGCGGTCGATCTCGTAAACGCTCCGGGTAGCGTGGGCCTTGGGAAATTCCTCCCTGAATGCAGGCAGGCTCTCCCAGTGGATCGTGCAGCGATAGCCGTCCAGCAGCCCGCTGCGGGCAAGTATGAACGCGCCGGTGCTGACGCTGCCGATAGAGATCCGGCGATGTGCCAGCTGCCGGAGCCAGCGAAACACTCCTTCGTCCCGGTAATCGGCGACGCTCTTGCCGCTGCACACGAACAAGTAGTTGAGCTCCGGCGATGCCCGGCGTTTGTGGGTGGGGGTGATGGTGATGCCGTTGCTCGCCACGACCGGCGCGTCATCCGCCGAGAATATGGCCCAGTTGAACGCCGCGGTTCCGGTGAAATCATTGGCGGCGCGCAGTGGCTCGACCGCCGCGGAAAACGCCATCATAGAAAAATCCGGAACGAGCAACAGCCCGACACTACGCGTCATGATTCCCGCCTGTCATAAATTCCGCAGCCTGTTCGCTTTGATACCCAATGAACCTCGGATTAATTGGACACGGCGTCATCGCGAGGAGCGCAGCGACGAAGCAATCCAGAGATAATGGTACTTGGTACACTGCTTGCCCGGCGCCGAGTACGCCCGTTTCCGGGAAAGCCGGCCCCGCGCGAGGCGCTGGCAAGTGCGGAGGTAACAGTCCCCGGCAAATCGCCCGCCTGACATGGCAGTACCGGTGCCCGGGAAAGCCAGCCCCTCGCGCGGCGCCAAAAGATAGATTGCTTCATCGCTCCGCTTCTCGCAATGACGTATTTGATCAGAGGTTCCTCAAATATTGAACGTTGCAGATCGAGTCCTGCACCAAACCCTTCGTTTTTCCATCCATGCCGGCCCGGATACGACCTGCACGCGTTTCGGCGACCTGTCGCAGGCGCGCGATTCGCTCGCGACCTGCCCGATTGATGAGCGATGCTGCGGAATTCCGGCTGCCTTCATCGATCATCTTGCCGTTCCGGGGCATCGAGAGCGAATCAGACTACGATAAACGAAGCCGTTTATTCAATACAGTGCGGGCCGCAATTTCCCGGATGCCGAGCCGGAGGAGCGGTCAATCCCGACACCCGGAGATGGACAGGCGGTTCGCCGGGGTTCAGCACTGGAGCGTGCCGACCTGTTCGCAACAGAACCTTCGATGTTAGTATCGCCCGCTGGCGCCGCTGCCGTGTAAGCCGGGTGTTGCAGGCGCCGCATCGAAACTTCCAGCAACACTCAACAGGTCTGCAATGTCCGACGCACTCAACCTGCACGTGGCCGTGGCCCAGATTGACAGCGCCCTGGGGGACCTGCGCGGCAACACCAACAAGCATCTGGACTTCATACGACGGGCCGCAGACCGCGGTGTGGAGGTACTGCTGTTTCCGGAGCTTTCCCTGACCGGCTACAGCCTCGGCGGCCGCGTGCCGGAGGTCGCCCTGCCGCGCGAGCACGAGATCATCAAGCTCATCGCCCAGGCGGCCCCGAACACGACGGTGCTGGTGGGATTCGTGGAAGAGGGCCCGGCGGCCCAGTTCTTCAATTCCGTGGTGGCGCTGAGGGACGGGCGCGTCGTATTCATCCATCGCAAGCTCAATATCCCCACCTACGGCAGCCTGGAGGAAGGCAAGCTGTTCGCGTCGGGCAGCTATGTCGAGACCTTTCCGGTGCACGGGCGCTGGCGCGGCGGCGTCATGATCTGCGCCGATCTGTGGAATCCGGCACTGGTACACCTGTCCATGGTGCACGGCACGACGCTGCTGTTCGCGCCCCTGAACTCGGCAGAGTACGTGGTGAGCGAGGAGTTCTCGAACCCCAGGAGCTGGGACACCGTGCTGCGTTTTTACGCCATCATGTACGCCATGCCGATACTGGTCGCCAACCGGGTTGGGGACGAGCATGGCACCAGGTTCTGGGGGCAGTCGCGCATCATCGATCCGCACGGGGAAGTGCTCGGCCAGGCGGACGACGCTTCGGAATGCCTCGTGGATGCGTCCATCAACTACGAGGCGGTGCGCAGGACACGTTTCCAGCTGCCGACGGTCCGTGACTCCAACCTCGACCTGGTCCACCGCGAGATCGCCCGTCTCGCGGCCACCACCGGCGTGCCGGAGTTCATCCGGCACCGCTGAAACGCGGCACCGCTGCATCGATGCCCACCGTTCCCGGAAAGGGAACGGCCCGGGTGTCTCGCGAGGCGCCTACTCCACGTGCAGCAGGT
>JBEPXV010000240.1:0-4292 GCA_041641695.1 Gammaproteobacteria bacterium
TCGCCGACGTAGCCCAGCAGCCCGAGGACGGGCGCCCAGTTGATCGCCAGCCCGATGTTCTCGGCGAGCCCGATCACCAGGGCGCCCAGCACCGCGCCGTAGGGATTACCGATGCCGCCGAGGATTGCCGCGCAGAATACGGGGATGATGATGCCGAATCCCATCTGTGGGTGCAGCTGGGTATCCAGGCCGATCAGCACGCCGCCGAGCGCCGCGAACGCCGCGCCCAGGAACCAGACGGTGCGGATAACGCGCTCGGTGTCGATGCCGCTGGCGGCCGACAGGCCCGTGTTGTCCGCGGTGGCCCGCATCGCTATGCCCAGGCGTGTGAATTTGAGCAGCAGGTAGAATACGAGCATGCTGGTCGCCGCCACCACCAGTATCCAGATCTGTATGGGTGTGATGGTGGCATCCAGAAACGACACGGGGCTCTGCAGGCCCATGTCGTAGGAACGCGGCGAGCTGCCCCAGATCGCGCGCACGCACTCACGCAGCGCGATACCGATTCCGAACGAGGCGATCATCATCAGGATCGGTGTGGTTTCCCGCAGGCGCGAGAACACGGCGCGGTCAATCAGCCAGCCCAGGGACCCGGTGACGAGCAGCCCGATCGCCGCGGCCGCCACGATGGGCATGCCGACGGCCACGTTCATCACCAGCGCCACGTAGGCGCCGATAACCGCGAATTCGACGTGCGCGAAGTTGGGGAAGCGAAGCAGGCTGTAGACGAGAGTCAGGCCCACGGACAGCAGGGATATCTGCGCCGCCCGCAGCAGGCTCTCCACCAGCACCTGCGTCACGCGCGGCCCCCCCGGCCATGAACGTTCGCCGGCAGGGCCGCCGACCGCCGCTCAATGGTTGTTGTTATCCCATTCGCCCGGCTGATACAGACACAACCGGCCGCAGAACGCGGAGCGTGATGACACTGCATTCAAATATTGAATCATCGTGTCGCGGCGATGGTCAACTTCATGCCGCGGGCGGCCCCATGGCACGCCGGCGCGCAAAGAATCCGCGCAAAAACCTGACCCGCGTCTGCCGGCGAATCAGCGCCGCGGAATCATACCCGCATGTTGGCCTGGAACATGGACAGCATCTCCGTTTCGAGGTGCTCGACCTCGCGGCGCACCTTCTCTGTATCGACGGGCTCATTCTCCAGCTCGTTCAGGCTGTCCCATACGCGGCCAAACCGGGCGCACAGGTCATTGAATGCCGAACTGCTGTCGGCGAGGGTAAGAATCTTCTCCCGCATTCCGGGATGCCTCTCCGCGAAGCTGTGAACATGCTTTGACATGACGATATCCTCGTTCCTGCGTTGTCCGTTTACGTACTACCGGTCCAGCGGCCTGGACAGTGTGAATGCGCCGCGCAGGTCGCCGGGCTCGAACCCGCGGGCCTGGTCATCCGGATACAGGGCGTCTATCCGGGCCGCCAGCTCGGGCTCGAGGTCGGCGCCGTGGCAGGCAACGCACAGCTCGCCCGTGGGAATGGCCTTCATGTACCGCAGCACCTTTCGGCCGTCCTGCTCGACGGTCTCGACATGCTCCATGGTTGCCAGATCCTCCCCGGCCGCGGCCCGTTCCGCGAACTGCTCGAGTACGCGCCGCTCGAATCGATCCGGAGCATTGCCCGGATTGCGGACCTTGAGGCTGGTCCGCGCCACGGACCAGTCGCCGGCTTCCTCGTGCTCCCGGGCGATGCGCGGCGCATCGACATTGCAGACTTCGACCGCGTGGACCGGACCGGACTCGCTCAGGGCCGTGGTCAGTCGACCCTTCAATGTCTGCGCGAATGACTTGACGATCCCGCGGGCCTCCGCCACGTCCGCGTCGCCTGTCCCGTTGGAGGCGCCCAGGGCCGGAGCGGCGGATAACGCGAGAACCGCCACGAAAGGAAGATAATACAAAATTTTCACGATTCGGTTCATGCTGTGGTGAGCTGCCCATGCTGCCACGCGACGCGGCCGGTGCATTGATCTGGATCACGCACCGGCCGTCGGCCGCTCACTCCGGCTCCGGAAACAGGCGCCCCGGAGCTATTGCAACCGTTCCATCACGTAGCACAGGCAGTCCCACTTGATGATATCCGGATCGCTGGTCAGCATTGCGGGCATGAATGTCCTGGCCACGGTGAGCTCGCCGTCCTGAACGTGCAGCCAGGATTCGGTGGTCGGCGGCTCGAAAGGCTGCACCTGGATACAGCCGTCGCCGCCGCTCCGGACGCGCGCCAGGCGGGTGCCGGGCGGGATTTCCCTGAAATTGTGGCGCTCGATCGCGGGATCGAGCTCGATATCGACGTCGTCCCCGGCGCGGCCGCAGGTGCACGTCGGCGCCACCTTCACCACGGCAACGGTGTGAAACAGGTCCACGTCGAAATCCACGTGATGCACCGGGTCCGGCAGCTCGAGGCTGTCGCTGACGAAGCGCACCACGGCATCGACGCCCTCGGGCTCGCCCGGCAGCCCCGATTCCACCGCCACCGACGGGCATATGTCGGAGAACGCCGCCGAGCAGGTGGTAGCCGGTCTGATGGCGTAAACCACGGTCCTGGAGAATCTACTGGCCAGGGACAGGTGCGAATGCTCGTGGCGCGCCACCACGGTATACATCGGATTGCGACCGGTGTTGTTGTGGATGTCGATGCAGGCAACGGGGTTGGTTCGTCTCACCCGTTCCAGCACTTGACGCGTCATGTCGTGCTCCGGCCGGTCGCCGGGCTGCCAGATGCGGTTGAAGTCCGGCTGGCCCGCCAGCAGGCGCTTGCCGGCACCCGCCGCCTGGACGTTGCCGACGAACAGCCACAACGGACGGGGCAACATACGGCCCACGTAATACTTCAGTACACGCTGCATGGCGAGCAGACCCGTGATCTCATTGCCGTGCAGCAGGATGGAAACAAACAGCGGTCGGCCGGCTTTCCCCGGCAGTTGAATCAGGCTCGGGCCGTCCAGCACGGCTGGCATATCGCGCGGCGCGCAGTCCAGAAAACCGTCCGGCAGATCGTGCCTGATCGTCAACATGGCCAGTCCCAGTCCGCGACGGCGCTGCCGGACTCCTGCTGCCGCCAGTATTCACGCATCAGGGCCGCCATGTCCCGACCGTGACGGCGGACGTAGTCGCGCTGCCACTGGGCGCCGGTGCGGCTGCCGTGCACGCGCCGCTCCACGATCCCGATGAACCGGTCCACGTCCGCCTCGTTGACATCGAGCCCCAGCAGTCCCCGGCGGGCCGCGGGCAGGAGCGTCTCCAGCAACAGCGTCCGGACGGGCCCCGTGTGCCCCCCCAGCCACTGGATGTCGGCACTCAGCCCCAGGCGCGCGCAGCGATAGAAATTGTCCCGGGCCTCGGCGAAAGACAACGCGTCGCGCCAGTCGCGATCGTCCTCCGCCAGCGCATGCACCAGGCCCCAGAACATCGCCGCGTTGGCGACGGTGTCCAGCACGGTCGGGCCCGCCCCGATCACCCGGTGCTCGATACGGAGGTGCGGGGAGCCATCGGCGTCGACGCCGATCAGCGGCCGGTTCCAGCGCCAGATCGTTCCATTCTGCAGACGCAGGTGATACAGGAAGGCTTCCTCGTCGTCGCTGCAGAACGGCAGCAGCACCGGAAAGCGCTCCAGGTTCTCGTTGAACAGCTCCAGCAGGGATTCCTGGACGTACTGGTGCCCGAAGGTGACCCGCGCCGGCGTCCGGTACCGGCCCTCGCGCAGATTGCGCGTATTCACCGACTGCTCGAAAACCGGGATCCGGGTCTCCGCCCACAGGTCCTTGCCGAGAAAGAACGGCGAGTTGCCGGTGGCGGCCACGACAGGTGCTGCCAGGACCTGGGCTGCATTGTAGTAGGCTGCGGCCTGGTGCTGCTTGACCTGTATATGGACCTGCAGCGAGGTGGCCGCGGACTCGAGCATCACGTCGTCGTGGTGCATGTCCAGCGTCTCCACGCCTTCGATATGCAGGTGGACCGGCTCCCCGCCCCGCATAAGAAATACCTGCTCGTTCAGGGCCCGGTAGCGTTCCCGGTCCGACATGCTGTCCGGGTTGAGCTGTGAGCGCCGGACGGTCGGCAGAATGCCGATCATCACCAGCCGCGCCTCGAGCTCCGACGCGGTCCGCGCGGCCCGCTTCCATGTGTCGCCGAGCTCGTCGACGACGCGCGTGAGCACGTCACCGCTCAGCTCCCAGGGCCGGGCGTTCAATTCGATGTTGAAGCGGGCCAGCTCCGGGACGATCCACTTGGATAGAGAATCATCCAGCCGGTCCAGGAACCGGTCATTGCACGGGTACGGATCGAAGT
>JBEPXV010000241.1:0-4285 GCA_041641695.1 Gammaproteobacteria bacterium
CGCTCGACGGTGCACCGGCCCGGCTACCTGGATTATGTCGGGGTCAAGCGCTTCGACAGCGAAGGCAACGTGATCGGGGAGTTCCGTTTCATGGGGCTTTACACGTCCAGTGTCTACGCCTGCGACCCCCACGAGATCCCGGTCGTGCGGCGCAAGCTGCAGTACGTGACGGACCGGTCCGGTCTCCAGCCCAACAGCCACGCGGACAAAACCCTGCAGACCATTCTGCGAAACTATCCCCGCGATGAGCTGATCCAGATACCGGCCGAGCTGCTGTACCAGCACGCCATCGGCATCCTGCATCTGCAGGAGCGCCAGCGCCTGCGCCTGTTCACGCGCCTGGACCCGTATCGCCGGTTCGTCTCCTGTCTGATTTTCGTGCCCCGGGACCGCTACGACACCCGCCTGCGCATGCGCTTCGAGGAAATATTGATTTCCGCGTTCAACGGCAAGCGGTCCGAGTTCAATGTCAACTTCGGCGAATCGGTGCTGGCGCGCGTCCACCTGCTCATTCATACCGACCCCAAGTTCGATACCGACGTCGATTTCAAGGCCCTGGAGTTCGAGCTGTCGCAGGCCGCCCACACCTGGCGGGAGAAGCTCGGCAGCGCTCTGAAGGGCCAGTACGGCGAAGAGACCGGCAACGAGCTCCTCAAGCGCTACCAGGAAGCGTTCCCGGCCGGCTACCAGGAGGAGTTCTCGGCCGCCCTGGCGGTGCGCGATATCGTTGCCCTGGAAAAGCTCAGGGAGGGCCGGAGCCTCGAGCTGGACCTGTACCGCATACCGGGAGACGCGCCGCATACCCTGCGCCTGCGGGTCTACCAGCCGGACGACCCGATCCCGCTGTCGGATATCCTGCCGATGCTCGAGAACATGGGCCTGCGCGTCATCGCGGAGCGCCCCTACAAGCTGCGCCTCGACGAAGGGCATGCGTGGATCCACGACTTCCGCATGGCCATGCGCAGCGAAGCCCAGACCAATCCCCAGGAAGTGGTGGAACAGTTCAGCGACGCCTTCATCGGCGTCTACCAGGGCGAGGTCGAGAACGACGGCTTCAACCGGCTGGTGCTCGAGGCGGACCTCGACTGGCGTCAGGCCATGACCCTGAGGGCGCTTTGCCGCTACCTGATGCAGCTGCGGATCCCTTTCAGCCAGGCCTATATCGAGGATACGCTGTCCAGGAACAGCACCATCGCCAAGGCGCTGGTCGAGTTCTTCGAAGCCCGCTTCGACCCCTGCCGGACGCGCAACGACGCCGAGCTGGACGAGCTGAAAGGCAGCATCGAAGGGCTGATCAACGAGGTCAGCAGCCTGGACGAGGACCGCATACTGAGCCTGTATCTCTCGGTCATCAGCGCCACCCTGCGCACCAACTATTACCAGAAGGACGACGACGGCGGGCTGCCCGCGTACCTGGTGATGAAGCTGAGCCCGGCGGATATCAGCATCGCCCCCAGGCCCCGTCCCATGTTCGAGATCTTCGTCTACGCGCCGTGGGTCGAGGGGGTGCACCTGCGCGGCGGCAAGGTCGCGCGCGGCGGGCTGCGCTGGTCGGACCGCCGGGAGGACTTCCGCACGGAGGTCCTCGGCCTGATGAAGGCCCAGATGGTGAAGAACGCCGTAATCGTGCCGGTGGGCGCCAAGGGCGGCTTCGTGGTCAAGCAGCAGCCGGCCAGACCGGATGCCCTGAAGGAAGAGGTGGTGCGCTGCTACAGCACCTTCATCCAGGGGCTGCTGGATCTCACCGATAACCGCGTGGACGGCGAGATCGTGCCGCCCAAGAACACCGTGCGCTACGACGATGACGACCCGTACCTGGTGGTCGCCGCGGACAAGGGCACGGCGACGTTCTCGGACCTGGCCAACGGCATCGCCGAGCGGAACAACTTCTGGCTCGGCGACGCTTTCGCTTCCGGCGGATCGGCGGGCTATGACCACAAGGGCATGGGCATCACCGCCCGCGGCGCCTGGGAATCGGTCAAGCGTCATTTCCGCGAGCTGGGCACGGACTGCCAGTCGCAGCCCTTCACGGTGGTGGGCATCGGCGACATGGGCGGCGACGTGTTCGGCAACGGCATGCTGCTGTCCCGCCAGATCAGGCTCATCGCCGCGTTCAACCACCTGCATATCTTCATAGATCCCGACCCCGATCCGGAGGCCAGCTACCGGGAGCGGGAGCGGTTGTTCAAGGCGCCCGGGTCCGGCTGGACGGACTACGACAGCGAGCTGATCTCCGAAGGCGGCGGCGTCTATGAGCGCAGCGCCAAGTCCATCACGCTGTCGGACCGGGCCTGCGAGGCGCTGGGCATTTCCCAGTCCGTGCTCACACCCAACGAGCTCATGGCCGCCATCATCAAGGCCCCGGTGGACCTGTTCTGGAACGGCGGCATCGGCACCTTCGTCAAGAGCCGCGACGAGTCCCACGCCGATGTCGGCGACCGGGCCAACGACGCCATACGGGCGGACGGCGCGGACCTGCGGTGCAGGATCATCGGCGAGGGCGGCAACCTGGGCCTGACCCAGCTCGGGCGCATCGAGTTCGCGCGCAACGGAGGGCGGGTGAACACCGACTCCATCGACAACTCGGGGGGCGTGGACTGCTCGGACCACGAAGTGAACATCAAGACCCTGCTGGGCCAGGTGATTGCCGAGGGCGAAATGGACATGGACGAGCGCAATGCCCTGCTGCGGGAGATGACCGACGAAGTCTCGGCACTGGTGTTGACCAACAATTACCGCCAGGCCATGGCAATCAGCATCTCCAACTATCAGCGCGGCGAGAGATTCGACTCCTACGTCAGGCTGATGCGGGCCATGGAGCGCCGCGGCCTGCTCGACCGGGCCCTGGAGGATCTGCCCGACAACGACGTCATCAAGGAGCGCCAGAGCGAGGGCGAGGGATTGTGCCGCCCGGAGCTCGCAATCCTGCTGTCCTACGTGAAGATCGACGTGTACCAGCGGCTCCTGGCGTCCGACGCCCCCGAGGACCCCTGGCTGTCCACGGATCTGCACCGGTACTTCCCCAAGGTCCTGAGCGAGCGCTACGAGACCGCTATGGAGCGCCATCCCCTGCGGCGAGAGATCATTGCCACCCATCTGACCAACAGCCTGGTGAACTCGGCCGGCTACACCCTGGTGCAGCGCTATTGCGACGAGCTGGGGTACTCCATCGACAACCTCGTGCGGGCGTACGCCGCGGCCCGGGACATCTTCGACATCCCGGCATACCGGCGGGATATCGAGTCGCTGGATAACCAGGTCGCCAACGAGGTGCAGATCGAGATGCTGCTGGAAGGCGGAAGGCTGATCGAGCGGGCCGCCGCCTGGCTGCTTCAGAACGCCAAGCTGCCGCTGGACATCAGCATGATCGTCGAGCATTTCCGGGGGGGCATCGAGACCATACGGGAAAATCTGTACGACCTGGTGGTGCAACCCCACCGGGACGGCCTCAACGCCAAGGCCGCCCAGCTCGAGAACCAGGGCGTTCCCGAGGGAATCGCGAAGACGTCGGCATCGCTCGGGGCCTTGTTGTCAGGCCTGGACATCATTGAGGCGGCAACCAACTGCAACAAGGACGTCGAGCGCATCGCGAAGCTGTATTTCAGGCTGGGCGATCAGTTCGACCTGTACTGGCTGCGCGAGCAGCTGTCAAAGCAGGCGGTGGAGCGCCACTGGCAGCGCCGCGCTCAGGACGGCCTGTACTGGGACCTGTATCGATATCAGCATCTGCTGACCCTGAACATCGCGGCTTCCGCAGACAACGGCGGTGGAGACGTCGATGCCGAGATATTGAAATGGGTGGGTCGCAACAAAGAACGACACGACCGGCTCCGGACCGTCCTCTCCGAGCTGCGCGATACCGACCAGCCGGACTTCGCCATGATCACCGTCGGCGCCCGGGAGATCAAGGCACTGGTGGACCACGTATCGACGAGGTCCTAGTACCAGCAGGTCAACTGTCCTGTTCCAGGTACTCGGCCTGGAAGGAATCCACGTACTCGGCGACTTCCTCTGCATCGGAGAACTCGGCGATATGCAGCACGGCGTCACCCTCGTGGACCAGCGGCAGGTAGGTGCAGCCGATCACGATACCGGGGAATGCGGCGACGATTCGGTCCCGGCTCTCGCCGTACGGGTCGGCCACCACCGCCAGAGTGTCCCCCTCGGAGACGTTGCTGCCCAGGGGCTTGGCATCCAGCAGTACGCCGCCCTTCGGGGCCCGCACCCAGCGGCTGGATCTGGACACGTACGGCTCGCGCTTCTTCCTGGAGCCCCTTGACGGAGG
>JBEPXV010000242.1:0-4268 GCA_041641695.1 Gammaproteobacteria bacterium
ATGCCCCAGGCATTCACGACTTCTTCAAGCAGCTTCCGGCCGAGGTCGTCCTTGAACTCATCGTCGAGCTCGACGTCAACCTGCTCGGCGGTCGCCAGGCGCTTGAGCTGGTTGTGGGCGTTCCGTGTGAGGTGGACCGTGTCCAGCAACAGGGCGTCCCTGGGCGGTCCGGCATCTCCCTGTTTGACGTAGGCGCGCGCGGGATAGTCCGATTGCGGATCCACCACGAACTGGCAGCGCTCCGTGGGCGGTGTGCTGTATGGCTTCAGTTCTGCGTCCTGGGCATGGCGAACCAGGAAGCCGAGCAGGCGGCCCATGACCGGGACGGTCTGGTGAAACGGGTCCGACAGGCCGAACAGCAGGGCGCGCCGGTAGGCCAGGGATATGCTCGTTGACGTGCGCGCCTTGTTGATGGAATCCTTGATCGATTCCTCAGAGATTCCCAGCTTCCGGGCGTATTGAAAGATGGTGTGAATTTCCAGCCAGGTGCCCGCCGGCGGCGTCTGGCGGTAGAGCGCGCCGGCGTAGACCGTCTGCTCGAGAAAGAAGATGGCGCGGGCCATGCTCAGGCGCAGCTCGTCCAGCTGCCGCCGCTTCCGGGATTGGGCGACTTCCAGTATGACGGCCTTGTATCCATAGCCCATCTCCACGCAGCAGTCGCGGAACGATTCGGCGATCGACAGATCCCCGTCGGACAGCGGGGCGGCGCCACGGGTGAGCCGCGTTTCCACCTGGCGGCGGATGACCCGCAGGGGAGAGCGGTACATGTCCAGCAGCTTGAGCCGCTGGGTGATCTTCAGCGCCGTTCGATTGACGTCCCACAGCGCGTCGTAAATCTGCTGCAGGCTTTCGCCCGTGTTCAACAAGGGCAGCCGTGCGATCCACTCCTTCGTCTGCGTGGAGCGCGACGCGGTCTGCGAGGTGGTCGTCTGCCGGGATTGACGCGGGACCGCGAGGTAAAGTTTCATGACCCGGTGGTAGAATCAATGAACGCCGGAGACTCCCAGATGGGAACCGATCGAACAGAGCTTGCCATGAGCGAAATGGAGTCGAAGAAAACCTGCAGACATTACCACGTGTTCGGGCGCGTGCAAGGCGTCTGGTATCGCGGCACGGCGCGCGAACGCGCGCGGGAGCTTGGCCTGCAGGGTTGGGTGCGCAATTGCGCGGACGGCACCGTCGAGGCCGTTGCCTGCGGCACACCTGAGGCGCTGGACGCGTTCCGGTCCTGGCTGCATGAAGGCCCGCCCGCCGCCAGTGTGAACAGGGTGGAGGAATCTGACGCGTCCGAAATGCCGGTGGACCAGGATTTCGTCATCAAGCACTGACCTTCTCGGGGTTCGCCCGCCGGGTCACATCACTTCCGGGTCAGTTTGTCAGTGCGCCACTGCGCCCGGTGCGCCGACAGCACACGCGAGGCGTAGCCGGTCTGCAACCCCAGGCTGCCGTTGTACTGGGCCAGCGCGGGGGCGAGCTCATCGCCGAACTTGTCCAGGTAATAGCGCAGTATCGTGCAGCCGTAGCGGAGATTGGTGGGCGGATAAAACAGGTCGTCCGAGGGCTGGCCGATCTCTTTTTTCCAGAAGGGCATGACCTGCATCAGCCCGCGCGCTCCCGAGCGGGAAACCGCGAAGCGGTCGAAGCTGCTCTCCACCTGGATGACCGCCAGCACCAGGGAGGGGGGCAGGGCCGCACGGGTCGCCTCGACGTGCACGGACTTCAGCAGCGATACCCGGTAATACGCGTCAGGCAGCACCGGCTCGAGCCGCGCCGACATGTCGGCAAGCCACATCAACGCGTCCAGGTTGTCTTCGAAGCTGGTTTGATCCTCGACTGCCTGCCGCAGCGCGCTGACCAGGTTGGGATCGACCTCCGTCTCCGAGGCCTGGGGAGCCGCCGCGGCGACCAGAAACAGGGCCGCGATTGCGAGAATCGAGCGTCCCATGGCGGTCAACTGCGGGCCACACGGTTGGCCAGCTGCGCGGCCAGCTCATCGACAGGCAGTTCTTCGACGTCCCGGCCCGCCCGGCGCTTGTACTCCACAATCCCCTTTTCCAGGCCGCGTTCCCCGATCACCAACCGGTGCGGAATGCCGATCAGGTCCGCTTCCGCGAACAGCACACCCGGGCGCTCGTCGCGGTCGTATAGCAATACGTCGAATCCGGCCTCCGCCAGCTCCCGGTAGATCCGGTCGGCATTGTCGGCAACCCGGCCGGACTTGTGGTAGCCGATCGGCACGACAACGATCTCGAACGGCGCGATGGCATCGGGCCAGATGATGCCGTCGTCGTCATGGCCCTGCTCGATGGCGGCGGCCACGACCCGGGTCACGCCGATCCCGTAGCAGCCCATGGGCATGACCACGGACCGGCCGTTCTCGTCCAGGCAGGTGGCGTTCATCGACTCGCTGTACTTGGTGCCGAGCTGGAACACGTGGCCCACCTCGATGCCGCGCTTGACCACCAGGCGGCCTTCGGGGTCCGTCGCCGCGCCGGCCTTGGGGCAGGGATCGCCTTCCACGACCTTGCGCAGGTCGGCGGTGCGCGGCTCGGGCAGGTCGCGGTCCCAGTTCACCCCGGTGAGATGCTTGTCGTCCTGATTGGCGCCGCACACGAAATCGGCGAGGTGCGCGGCGGCATAGTCGGCGATCACCGGGATGTCCAGCCCGACCGGCCCGACCGAGCCCGGGTCGCAGCCGATGACGCGCCTGAACCCGGCACCGTCCAGGAACTCAAGTGGATCGGCGACCTCCGGCAGGCCTTCCGCCTTCAGGTCGTTCAGGTCGTGGTCGCCCCTGATCACGAGCGCGACCGGGCCGCCGGTGCCCTTGACCACCAGGGTCTTGATGGTCCGCGACGCCGCTATATTCAGATATCGCGCCAGGTCGTCGATGGTGTGCTGTCCCGGCGTATCCACGGTCTTCATATCCTCGTCCGGCTCGGGACGCGGCGCGTCGATGGGAAGGGTTTCCGCCAGCTCGACATTCACCGCGTAGTCGTACTTGTCGCACACGGCGATGGCGTCCTCTCCGGAATCGGCGAGGACATGAAACTCATGGGACTTGCTGCCGCCGATGGCGCCCGAGTCGGCGGCCACGGCGCAGAAGGCCAGCCCGCAGCGCTCGAACACGCGCTCGTAGGCGGCGTACATGCGCTCATAGGTATCCTGGAGGGACTCGGGACTGGCGTGGAAGGAGTAGGCGTCCTTCATCAGGAACTCACGGCTGCGCATCACACCGAAGCGCGGACGGACCTCGTCGCGGAACTTCCACTGCATCTGGAAGAAGTTGGCCGGCAGCTGGCGGTAGCTCTTGATCTCGTTCCGGACCATGGCCGTGATCACTTCCTCGTGGGTCGGCCCCAGGCAGAAGTCCCGCTCATGGCGGTCCTTGAAGCGCAGCAGCTCGGTGCCGTACTCCTGCCAGCGCCCCGATTCCTGCCACAGCTCGGCCGGCTGCACGCTCGGCATCAGCACTTCCAGCGAGCCGACCCGGTTCATCTCCTCGCGGACGATGTTCTCCACTTTGCTCAGGGTGCGCCAGCCCAGCGGCAACCAGCTGTAGATGCCGGCTGCGATCCGTCGAATCATGCCGGCCCTGAGCATCAGGCGGTGGCTGGCGATCTCCGCGTCGGCGGGGATCTCTTTCAGGGTTGGTATGTAGAACTGCGATGCACGCATGGTATCCGTGTCGGTTTATGGTTGTGGGAACGAAGGACCCCGTATCATACCCGCAACGCCCGGCGGGTCGAAACGTGGTGGGGGACCGGGCGATTCACCGGCCCAGCGCCGCGATGGGATTCTTGAGGCGCACGCCGCGCTTTTTGAACAGGGCAATGAGCGCCATGCCGGCGATGAAGCCGCCGATGTGGGCGCCAAAGGCCACGCCGCCCTGGCCTTGATCCGCCAGCAGCGAATTGAGCAGCTGCAGCGCAAACCATAGCCCGAGCACGATTGCGGCGGGCAGCCGCAGAGTGTGAAAGTAGAACCCCAGGGGGATCGCCACCAGCACGCGAGCCCTGGGATGCAGCAGCAGGTACGCCCCGAGCACCCCGGATATGGCGCCGCTCGCGCCCACCATGGGAATGGTGGATTCGGGGTTCGGAAGCGCCTGGGCGAATACCGCGGCGACCCCGCATACGAGGTAGAACACGATGAAGCGCAGGTGCCCGGTGGCGTCCTCGACGTTGTTGCCGAACACCCACAGGTAGAGCATATTGCCGATGAGATGCATCCAACCGCCGTGCAGGAACATCGATGTGAACACGGTG
>JBEPXV010000243.1:0-4264 GCA_041641695.1 Gammaproteobacteria bacterium
TGATGCCCACCAACCCGGAGCGCATGGTCTGGGGATTCGGGGACGCCAGCGGTCTGAACGTAGTGGATACACCGTACGGCCGCATCGGCTCGTTGATCTGCTGGGAGAACTACATGCCCCTGGCGCGCCATGCCCTGTACGCCCAGAACATCGAGATCTATGTCGCCCCCACCTGGGATTGCGGCGACACCTGGATCGCGTCCATGAATCATATCGCCCGGGAAGGCGGCTGCTGGGTGTTGTCGTCGGCCACCGCCCTGGAAACCTCCGATATACCCGCGGATTTTCCCGGGCGCGCCGAGCTGTTCCCGGACCAGGGCTGGCTCAATCCGGGCGATGCCGTGGTCATCAGACCCTTCGGCGGTATCGAGGCCGGACCGTTGCACGACGACAAGAGCCTGCTGATCGCCGAGCTGGATCTCGAACAGGCCCGGCGGGCGCGTAAACCCCTCGATGTTGCCGGCCACTACGGCCGGCCCGACCTGTTCGAGCTCAAGGTAAACCGGCGGCCCCGGCCGGCCGTAGAGTTCGACGATCCCGACTGAGTGCCGTCTGTTCGTAGAACACCGTTCAGCGCCGGGTGGGCCGGCGCAGATGCCCAGGGCGAAAGACAAACGATGGGCCGTACCGGGATGAATTCCCGTTCATGCGTTCGCAGCCGCCTGTATGACTGCCGATGCACCGCCGGGGGGCGTGCGGCAGTGCATCAATACGGCATCCGGCCGGCGGGCCCCGTCCGGCGTTGTCAAGCACAAAGATTCTCGTCGGTTGCGAACTAATGTGCTAAACCGTGTATAAGGAAGGGCGCACCGGGCCCTTGACGTGGATTTTAAATTGCCTGGTAACCGCAGACGCACTGAAGCGTTGTGAGAAACTGACAGAGTAGTTAATCTATATCATCACGCGGCGGGGGTCGGCTGGCCGGGGAAAGAATACGCAACGCCGGAAGGCGGAACAAAGAGCGCACGTAATCCATCTAACATAAACAATAAGGGTGATTATGTAAATGGTTTAAGCAGCAGAGAAATCGTGGCATCATGAATGAGCATTCTGACTTGTCAGGCGACACGACACAGAGTTCGATGAGTTCGCCCCACGACGGCCGGAGAGACGAGTTTCTCGGCTCCCTGACGGCCTATACAAAGGAACACCGCGCCAAGCACTGGGAAGGCACCTTTGGCGAGTATCTCAAAGAGATCGTCTCGCAGAACCCCGCACAACACACGCGCAGCAGCCACGAGTATGTCTGGGATATGCTGTGCTGGTACCAGCGCAAAAGAAAGCACCAGCAGGCCGGAGGCGATTCGGGCGAGGAGTCGTCGGGCAACGACTCGCCCCGCGAGCTGTTCCAGCACGACCTGTTCGGCATCGACGCGGCGCTGGACCGCGTCATCGAATACTTCAAAGCGGCCAGTGCCGGCTCCGACGTCGGACGGCGGCTGTTGCTGTTGCTCGGGCCGCCTTCCGGCGGCAAGTCCTCGATGGTCATCCTGCTCAAGCGCGGCCTCGAGGAATACAGCCGCACCGATGAAGGCGCCCTTTACGCGCTCAAGGGATCGCCGCTGCACGAGTCGCCCCTGGCGTTGATTCCCACCAGCCTGCGCGGTGAGTTTCGCGAAACTTACGGCGTCGAGGTGACCGGTGAACTGAGCCCCGTCTCCCAGGTCCGGCTCCAGGAGGAGTTCGACGGCGACTTCATGAATTTCCCGGTGGAGCGGATCTTTTTGTCGGAGCCCTCGCGCATCGGCGTCGGCACCTACGCGCCCCACGACCCTACCACGGCGGACATCGCCGACCTGGTGGGCTCGGTGGACCTGTCCAAGGTCGCGGAGATCGGCGACGAGGGCGACCCGCGCGCCTGGTCGTGGTCCGGGGCGGTGTACGCCGCCAGCCGCGGCATTCTCGAGATGATCGAGATCCTCAAGGTCAAACGCGAGTTCCTCTACCTGCTGCTGACCCTGACCCAGGAGAAGAACGTCAAGGTGTCGCGCTTCCCGTTGATCTACGTCGACGAGACCATAGTGGCGCACACCAATCTCGCCGAGTTCCACCGCTTCCTGCAGGAGAAGGAGAACGAGGCGCTGCTGGACCGCATGGTCATCGTCCGGGTGCCGTACACGCTCAACTACCACGACGAAGCGCGCATCCACCAGAAGCTCGTGTCCAACGCCGCGGCGTTCCAGAACGTTCATCTGGATCCCCACGTGCTGACCCTGGCCGCGGTGT
Organism: Gammaproteobacteria bacterium; assembly: GCA_041641695.1. Classification (GTDB taxonomy): domain Bacteria; phylum Pseudomonadota; class Gammaproteobacteria; order Arenicellales; family JAANXG01; genus JAANXG01. The sequence goes on from JBEPXV010000243.1 coordinate 2,227, forward strand.
TTGCCATCTACACGCGGCTGCAGAAGTCCGAGCGCGAGGAGCTGGACCTCACCAAAAAGGTACGGCTGTACGCCGGCGACGACGTGGAAGGCTTCAGCGACAGCGAGCTGGAGCGCATCCGCGGCGAGCATCCCGACGAAGGCATGACCGGGGTGAGCCCGCGGTTTGTGATCAACGCCATCTCCAACGCCATCATCCGCAGCGAGAAGCGCAGCCTCACCAGCATGGAGATGCTGCTGTCGCTCAAGGACGCCATCGAGAACGATGCGCGCATCGACGCCAACCAGAAGAAAGCCTGGGTGGATTTCCTGGTGCTGGCGCGCAAGGACTTCTACAACCGCTGGGTCAAGGAGGACGTGCACCGCGCCCTGTTCGCCTCATTCGAGGACGAGGCCCAGGAGCTGCTGGACAAGTATCTCGACGAGGTAGAGGCGTCCCTGGACCAGCGCGAGGTGACCGATCCCATTACCGGCGAGGCCAGGCCGCCGGACGAGCGCTTCCTGCGCTCGGTGGAGGAAAAGATCAAGATCACGGACTCCGGCAAGCAGTCGTTTCGCCAGGAGGTCGTGCGCAAGGCCATGGTGGCGTACAAGACGGGCGAGAAGTTCACGCTCGACAGCCACGCCCGGCTGCACGAGGCGGTGGAGCAGTACCTGTTCGAGGAGCGCCGCGACGTGCTGCGGCTGGTAACGTCCGCGGCGCGGCCGGACGACGAGGCGCAGCAGAAGATCTCGGCCGTGCAGCAGCGCCTGATCGATGACTACGGATACGACGAGCACAGCGCCCAGGAAGCATTGAGTTACGTTACAACGCTGCTCTCACAGGAGGGCTGAAGGTTTACAGTGTCTGACAAAGACCAAACGACGGAGGCCGGCGCCAGCAGCGGGAGCTCCGGACCGATCGCTTGGTATGATCTGTTCTCCCGCGGCGCCCGCGACTGGCTGCGCCACAACGAGAAGGTGCGGGAGGCGGTCCGGGATAGTCTTCCCGAGATCATTTCCAGTTCCGATATTCTCGGCAGCCAGGGCGACCGCACGGTACGGGTGCCCGTCAAGTTCCTCGAGCACTACCGATTCCGGCTGCGTCCCCCGGACGAGCAATCCGGCGTCGGCCAGGGCGGCGCCGAGCCCGGCGACGTGCTCCGGCAACCTGACCGGCCCGGCCGCGGCGGGCGCAAGGGCGAAGGCGGCGACGAGCGCGGCGGCATCGAGTTCGTCATCGAGCTGAAGGTCGACGACGTCGTCGACTGGCTGTGGCAGGAGCTCAAGCTGCCGAACCTGGAAGCCAAGACCGGCGGTATGGAGGAGCAGGAGTACACCCGCGAAGGCTGGAACCGGCGCGGGGTCCGCTCGCGGCTGGACAAACGACGCTCCATGAAGGAGGCGATCAAGCGCCGCTCCATGCAGAAGGGCGAAGGACCCGCGATCACCGACGACGACCTGCGCTACCGCCAGCTCGTCAAGCGGCAGATGCCCGCCACCCAGGCAGCGGTGATCTTCGCCATGGACGTTTCCGCCAGCATGACCGAGGCCGACCGGCAGCTCGCCAAGACATTCTTCTTCTGGGTGGTGCAGGGCCTGAAACGCCAGTACCGCTACCTGACGCCGGTGTTCATCGCGCACACCGCGGAGGCCTGGGAGTTCGACGAGGAAGCGTTCTTCCAGGTGTCGGGCACGGGCGGCACCGTGGCATCCTCCGCCTTTCAGAAAGCCCACGATATCATCGAGGAACGCTTCAGCCCGGCCCGCTACAACCTCTACATGTTCTACGCCTCCGACGGCCAGAATCATCCCAACGACCGCAGCCGGGCGCGGGACACCCTGCACCGGTTGGGCGCCCTCACCAACTACATGGGCTACGTCGAGGTGGGCATGGAGCCGGCCTACAGCCTGGAGACGGAGCTGGCGGCGATCTTCCAGGGCCTGATCGAAACGGATGTCCCGGCCGGCGTTTTCCCGCTGACCCGACCCGAGTCGCTGTGGGACGCCATCCGCGCCTTCTTCCAGGACCAGGCCCGCGAGGCGGAGGCGAGTTGAGG
>JBEPXV010000244.1:0-4248 GCA_041641695.1 Gammaproteobacteria bacterium
TGATGACCTGCCATATCTCGGAGCTGATTCACCGGGAGCCGGTCATGGTGGAGGTGGGCGTCAACGTTCGCGACGCGGCCCGGACCATGGCGGAGGAAGGCGTCTCGAGCCTGCTCATCATGCGCGACGGGCGGCTGGCGGGTATCGTCACCGACCGGGACCTGCGCAACCGGGTGATCGCCGCGGGTGGAAGCTACGAGGACCCCGTCGACGGCGTCATGACCGACAACCCGGTAACGGGCGACAGCAAGGACTATGCGTTCAAGACCATGCTGACCATGATGCGCCACAACGTCCACCACATCCCGGTTCTGGACAATGACCGCCCCGTGGGGGTGGTCAGCGTCAGCGACATCGTTCAGTACGAGACCCACGGCAGCGTCTACCTGATCGCCGACCTGTTCAAGCAGCAGGATGTCGCCGGCCTCAGTGAAGTTGCCGGCCGCCTGCCGCAGACTTTCGCCCAACTGGTCCGGGCGGATGCCAACTCCGCCATGATCGGAAACGCGGTCTCCCATGTCGGGGTGACGGTGATTCAGCGCCTGCTGCAGCTCGGGGAGGAGCAGCTCGGCCCGCCTCCCGTGCCCTACTGCTTCCTGGCGCTGGGATCCCAGGCCCGCGAGGAACAGATCATCAAGACCGACCAGGACAACGCCATGGTCCTGGACGATCGTTTCGACCCGGCCCGGCACGACGCGTACTTCAAGGCGCTGGCGGCGTTCGTGAGCGACGGCCTGAACGAGTGCGGCTACGTCTACTGCCCGGGCGACATCATGGCGACCAATGACAAATGGCGCCAACCCCTGGCGGCGTGGAAGGAGACCTTCAATGACTGGATCAACAACCCGAACGGCGAGGCGCTGCTGCGCTCGTCCATATTTTTCGACCTGCGCGGCATCTACGGTGAAACGCGGTTCGCCGAGGAGCTCCTCGATTTCATCGTCGCGAACACCCGGGACAACCGCTCGTTCCTGGCCCACATGGCCCATAACGCGACGCGCCGCAAGCCGCCGCTGGGCTTCTTCCGCCAGTTCGTGGTGGAGAAAAGCGGCGAGCACAGCAAGTCCATCAATCTCAAGGCGCGGGGCATCGCGCCGGTCATCGACACCGTCCGGGTCCACGCCCTCGCCTGCGGCAGCCGGAAAGTGAACACCTTCGAACGCCTCAAGGACGTCGCCCGGTCCTCCCTGCTCACCGAGGGCAAGGCGAACGAACTCATCGACGCCCTGGAGCTGATCGGCATGGTGCGCATCCGGCACCAGGCACACCAGATCGAGGCGGGCAAGCCGCCGGACAACTACGTCCAGCCGGAAACCCTCACGGCATTCGAGCGCCGCCACCTCAAGGACGCCTTCAACATCGCCTCGCGCATGCAGGAATTTCTGAAGTACAAGTACACCGCGCGGCGGACGCGATAGCCGCGATGCTCTCCCGCTGGTTGACGAAACACGACGACTGGCGGGAAAAGTTCGCCGAGCACGCCGCCCGGGCTCCGGCAGGGGCGCTCGGCGAGTTCTACCGCCGCGAGCTGCCCGCGGCCGACGGCCCGCTGCGCGACACGCCGCTGATCGCTATCGACCTGGAGACCACCGGGCTCGACCCCGACCGCGACAGCATCGTCAGCATCGGCATGATCACCATGGATCTCGAACGCATCCATTGCCGCGATGCCCGCCACTGGATCTTCAAGCCGGAACGCAGCCTGTCCAGCACGTCGGTGACTATCCACGCGATCACCCACAGCGACATCGATCGCTCGCCGAGCCTGGAAAGTCGCTTCGAGGATATCCTGAATGCATTGGCCGGCAGGGTTGTGGTAGCGCATTTCGCCCCCATCGAGCGTCGCTTCCTGGAGGAAGCCGCTCGCGCTTTTTATGGCTATCCCCTGCTCTTTCCGATCATCGACACCATGGAGCTGGAGCGGCGGCACTATAAAAAAGGATGGCGGGGGCTGTTCTCGAAGGTCGGCTCGCTCCGGCTCGACGCCTGCCGCATCCGGCTCCACCTGCCCCGCTACAAGGCCCACCACGCGCTGACCGATGCCCTGGCCACCGCCGAGCTCCTGCAGGCCCAGGTTGCGCACCGCTACCGGCCGACGGATCCAGTATCCTGGTTCTGGGTGTGATCGGGGCCCGGGTTCATCACCCGTACGGCTTCCGCAGCCAGCGGGTCGACCGCTCTTCGATGACCACGTCCGGCTTCTGCTCGTCGACCACCTCCAGCATGCCCTCGAGCGGGACCGGGCTCGACGGGAAGTAGTGGATGTACCGGAAGCTCTCGGACAGGTAGGGCATCATGGCCAGGGAATACGAGTCCCGAAACATCAGAAGCCGGCCGGCGCCCGACTCACAGTGTGTCGTAAACGGATTGGTGTTCCGGTCTGAACGGGTAAAGTCCTCCGGCAGGCCTTCGTAAGCCGCGCAACGGGGCTCCCAGTCGGCCGGATGAATCTCGATCTCCGTCAGCTCGTCCGGCATGCTCAAGGCCCTGGCAAGGTCCCAGCCCGGTGTTTCCCGCTTGGCGAACTCATCAGGACCCAGGCGCACGATCGGCGCCTCGGGCACCACGTTTTCCAGCCGCTCCATCAAGGCCCGGTAGCCCGCATAGGCGCCCCACGCGTTCCAATGGGTATCGGTCCGGTGATAGGGGCGCAGCTTTTCCTTTGCCTCGAACATCGCCGGGCGCAGATCCAGGACCGGCACGTCGGTATGCGCTTTCAGATGGGCCACGAGCTGCTCGGCGCGGGATTCGTTGCGCACCCGGTTCATCGATGCGGGCAACTTCTCCGGGTAGATAAGGTGCTTATTGGGGGCGACGACGAACAGGTACTCGATGCCGCGCGCCGCCAAGGCATCGTGCTTGGCCGACAGCAACTGCGCCCACTCGGTCAGCTCCGCCTCGTTGAACGGCCAGTTATTGCGAATGTCCGCGATCTGCTCGCTGCCGGCCTGAAACAGCCAGCCGTCCTTGCCGAAGATGACGTTGCCCGCCTGGGACACGCGGAACACTTTCACTTCCAGCAGCCGGTACAGGCGGATGAGCTGCTGCCGGAATCCGAAATGGTCGTTGAAGTATCGCTCGAATTCCTCGGCGAGCTCCCCGGGCGCAGTCACCTGGAGTTCCGGCGCGTCCGCCAGCCGTCGATTTTCGAGCTCGGACACCTCCTGGCGGGGCGTGACCAGCATCACCACCAGCGGCAGCCAGATGACTACCACGAACAACAGCGCCAGGATTCGTCGGGCGGTTCTCGTGAACAGCATAATCAGAATCGGAAGTAAATAAAGGGATTGTGCGTGCCCGCCGCGAGATGCAGGGAAGCGCCGAGGATCAGCAGCATGAGCGCTCCGATCAGCGCGGTATCCGCCACCGCCCGCCGGCCGGGCTCCAGCTCCGCCAGGTGCCGCCGCAGGGCGGGCCACGCCGGCGTGCTGCCGATAACACCACTGATCGCGATCAGCACGGTGAGCGGGTCCACGTACATGGCCGCGTGGTGCAGCAACCCCGCGCCCGAGCCGAATCCGAACATGGCCGCCAGATAGGCCAAGGCGTAATCCAGGGTCTCAGCCCGGAAGAACACCCAGGCGCAGATCACGACGAAAAGCATGTAGGCATGCTGCACCGGGCGCCAGGCCCGGGATACCCAGTGGCCGAGAACGGTTCGCTCGCCGGCGAGGAAGGCGCCGTGGATCAGGCCCCAGATGACGAAGTTCCAGCTCGCGCCGTGCCACAGCCCGCACAGGACAAAGACCACCAGCAGGTTCATGTACACGCGCCGCGGCGACACCCGGTTGCCGCCGAGCGGAATGTACAGGTAGTCACGGAACCAGCGAGACAGGGAGATGTGCCAGCGGCGCCAGAACTCGCGCATGGACCGCGATATGTACGGATAGTTGAAGTTGATCAGGAATTGAAACCCGAACATCCGCCCCAGGCCGATGGCCATGTCCGAATAGCCTGAAAAATCGAAGTAGATCTGCAGCGTATAGGCCACCGCGCCGATCCAGCTCAGCGACGCCGTCAGCTCCTCCGCCGGGATGGCGAAGATCTGGTCGGCGACCTCCCCCATGGGATTGGCGATGAGCATCTTCTTGCCCAGGCCGATCACGAACAGAGCCACGCCGCCCGCGAACAGGTCCATGTTGTGGGACCGCTCGCGCAGCTGCTCGTCTATGTGGTGATAGCGCACGATGGGCCCGGCGATGAGCTGCGGGAACAGCGCGATGTAGAGTGCGCTGTTCACCGGATTAG
>JBEPXV010000245.1:0-4244 GCA_041641695.1 Gammaproteobacteria bacterium
CCAGGCTTCATTCCCGTCAACTTGATCCGGACAAGGCCTCGTAGAGCAGGTAGGGCGTCTCGTGCATGCCCAGCGACCGGTAGGTCTGCTGGGCGCGGTGATTGTCGCGCTCCACGTACAACCGGAAGCCGCAGATCTCGGGATGATCCGCCGCCATGGTTTCCACGTGCCTGTACAACGACCGGTACACGCCGCGACGCCGGTACGCCGGCCGCACGTATACGCTCTGAATCCACCAGAACATGCCGTTGCGCCAGTCGCTCCACTCATTGGTGACCATCAAGGACCCGGCCAGCTCACTGCCGGCGTCGGCCACCACGTAGAAGCCTCGCTCGGGCCGCTCGAACAGGCCGTTCACCCCCGCCGCGACGACGCCGGGATCGAGCCGGATGTCCTCGGTTTCCCTGGCCATTTCGCAGTTGAACTGCGCGAGCTCGGCGGCATCCGCGGCGGTGGCAGCCCTGATCTCGATTCCCGTCATATTCCCCGTCCGGGCCCACGCCCGCATCTGTATGGTTGGCTTGAATTCATGCGCCCTCGTCCGGCTCCGGCGCTGTCACGGACGACAGCACGACATCACCGCGCGCCGGGGTGCTCAAGGTGGCGGCCAGGCCGGTCTGCACGGAGTGGTCCAGCTCCACGCTGTCGATACGCAGCTCCTGCAGCACCCGCTGAGCCCGGTTCACGTCGGGGCTTTGCACGATGAGCTGCTTCAGGGCACAGCCCGAATCGCCAAGACGTTGCGGCGGCATCGGCTCGGTCCGCCATTCGATCAGCAGCGGCAGGGCGCCCTCCCAGGGCAGGCTGCCGTCCCGCGTGAAGGTCATGCGCCACCGCAGGTCGCCGCGCGCCATGTCCCGCACCTCCATGTCGTTGTACGGCGGGACGGCCGCGGCCACGTCGATATCCGTCACGCGCGCCACCCACGCGATGAGCCTCGGGCGCGCCTGGATAGCGGCCCGCATCGCGGGATCGTCCAGAGCAAACCAGCGCGGCCGCTCCGGCGGTCCGGCGTCCGGATCGACGGCGATGACTTCCAGGTACTGGTCGTCACCGAGGCGCAGCAGCCGGTTGTGGGTGCCGATCGCGTCATGCCGGCCTCCGGCCTCGGTCTTCACGCCCAACAGATCCTCGATGTACGCACGACCCGCGTCCAGGCCGGCGGCAGCCACCACCAGGTGATCGAGCTTGCAGTCGTTCATGGCGCCATTTCCCGGTCGTGTTTCGACAATGCGGTTCAATTATCCACAATGCGGGCGGCGGCGTCACAAATCGCGCTGCGCACCATGCCTGGCGCAGCACAAAAAAAAGCCCGGCCGGCGGCCGGGCGTCCACTCTTCAGACTACGCTATGTCGGTGTTTCTTGTTTCCGTTATGACCGGCGGCCGCTACATGCTCGCGGCTTCGCGGGCCTTCTCCAGCCACTGGTCGACCGTATCCCGGTTGTTCTCGATCCATTCGCTGGCGTGGCGCTGCAGATCTTCGGCGGAATCCTCGCCCTCGTTCATCTTCGCGTTCTGCGCGAAAATGTCGCCGATGGGGATACTCGCCTCCTCCAGCAGCGTCGCCGCGGCCGGGTTGTTCTCGAGGAAGTCATTGTTGGCGACCGGACGAATGTCGTTGGCGGGCCACCCCATGTTGCACGGATCCGCCACACAGCCGGTCACGCCGGACATCGTGGTGGCGTCCTCCAGGTCCTTCTGATCCTCGGGCAGGTTGGCCTCCTCGACGGTGAGCCAGACTACGTCCTCGCCGGGCTCCAGCACGCCGACCGTCCAGTTCGGAGTCCAGGTGTAGAAGAAGATGGACTCGCCGTTCTTGTAGCGTCCCAGCGCGTCCGCCATCGAAGCCGAGTAGCTGGCCTTGATGGAGTTGACGTGGTCGCGCAGGTCATAGGCATCCAGGTGATGCTCGATGACCGCCTCGCAGCCCCAGCCCGGCGGGCATGCCACCAGGTCGGCCTTGCCGTCGCCGTTGGCGTCGAGCGCCTCCTTCACCTCGTCCCGCTTGATATCCTGGAGGGTCTTGATATCGAGCTCCTCGGCCGTTTTCTTGTCCACCAGGTAGCCCTGGAGGGCGCCGCCTTCGGCGACGTAGCCAATCTTCTTGGCGCCCGGCTGGAACGCGTCCTCATAGGTGTTGTGAAGCGGGAACCAGCCGTTCACCCACAGGTCCATGTCACCCTGGCCGACGGACTGGTAGAAGGGCGGGTTGTCCAGCGTGGTGATGCGCGGGATCTCGTAACCCAGCTCCTCGAGCATCTGCTTGTACACCTCGGCGGGAAACCAGCCGGTATCCCAGGTGGCGCGTGCCATCTCCACTGTCACGCCCTCACCCGGCATGTGCTTGTCGGCCTGCACGGCCAGTGGCACGGCCATCAGGGTAGCGACAACGGCGCCGGTGACAGCGGCTTTGGATTTACTGAAGAAGTTCATGATCGATACCTCCGTCTTTGATCTTCCTCGTGGATTTCGCGGACAGCGGCCGGCGCGTTTCGCGCCGGTCCCCTCGCCCGCGTCGGTTTCGGGGCGCAAGGCCCCCGGCCGGCACCGGACAGACGGCATCACTTCTGCACCGCCCCGGTGTCCGCCGCTGGATCGCGCGTAGTAAAGAACGACTTGATCGTCTGCCACAGGGTTTTCTGCTCGCCCGGACTGACCTCTCCGAGCGCCTGGGTAATTCGGTCCAGAATGATCGCGATCAGCACGATGCCTATCCCGCCCTCGGCGGCGGCGCCCACGTCCAGGCGGCCGAGGCCGGTGTACACGGTCAGGCCCAGGCCGCCGGCGCCGATCAGCGCCGCGATCACCGCCATCGACAGGGCGAGCATCAGGGTCTGGTTCAGCCCCGCCATGATGGTGCGCAGGGCCAGCGGCACCTGGATGTCCCACAGTACCTGCCTGGGTGTCGATCCGAAGGCATAGGCGGCCTCGACCAGCTCCTCCTGGACCTGGCGGATGCCGAGATTGGTCAGGCGCACGATGGGCGGCAGGGCGAATATGATGGTGGCGATCACGCCCGGCACCACCCCCACGCCGAACAGCATCACGATCGGCACCAGGTACACGAACGGCGGGATGGTCTGCATGATGTCGAGAATCGGCCGGACGACCGCCGCGACCCGGTCGCTGCGGGCGGCGGCGATGCCCACCGGCACGCCGACGATGGCGCAGAAGACCACTGCGGTGACGATCATGGCCAGGGTGGTCATGGTCTCCGACCACACGTTGATGAGGTCCAGGAACAGCAGCGCGATCAGGGAGAACAGCGCTACGCCGCGCCCGGTGGTGCGCCAGGCGATGAGCACCACCACGGCTATGAACACCAGTACCGGGATGGCCTGGAGACCGGATTCCAGCCAGTTCAGGGTCTGGTCCACTGGCCATTTAACGCCCTGGAAGAGCGGCCGGAAGTTCGGCACCAGCCAGTCCTTGATGAACGCCTCAACCCAGTCATCCAGGGGAATCTCGAACCAGTCGCGTGGCCTCATTGCTGCACCTCCTGTACTTCGGGTTCCCCGGCGGTCTGGCTGGCCATGCGGTCCGCGGCGGAAGCGCCCTCGGTCTCATCGGCGTCCGGGGTCAACTTGGCGAATACATGCAGCGGATCCACGACTCCCTTGAACTCACCGTCGTCGTTGATTACCGCGATCGGCAGGCCGCTGCTGCATTCCTCGTATACCTCGTAGAGCAGCTTGTCCGGGTCCACTGTCGGATATTCCTCCCGGACTATGGCAGACAAATCGCTGCCGTCGCCGGCGGCGAGGTCGGCGGTGTCGCCGTAGGTGACTACCCCGGCGATACTGCCGTCGCGCAGCACGTAGAGACCGGACCGGTCCAGCTTCTTCATTTTCTGCATGGCCGTCTGCGGCGTATCGGCGTCCAGGCTCAATGCCTCCGGCTCCTCCATGACGTACTCGGCGGTGAATACCCGGCCCCGGTCGATGTCCTGGGTAAACGCGGCCACGTAGTCGTCCGCCGGCTCGGACACGATGTCCTGCGGCGTCCCCACCTGCACGAAGCGGCCTTCCTTCATGATGGCGATGCGGTCACCCAGGATCAGCGCTTCGTTCAAATCGTGGGTGATGAATACGATGGTCTTGTGCACTCTGCGCTGGAGCTCCAGCAGCTCGAGCTGCATGTCGCGGCGGATCAGGGGGTCCAGGGCGCTGAATGGCTCATCCATCAACAGGATCTCGGGGTCCACCGCCAGCCCCCGCGCCAGGCCGACACGCTGCTGCATGC
>JBEPXV010000246.1:0-4236 GCA_041641695.1 Gammaproteobacteria bacterium
TACATGCGGGTTTCCCCGGACCGGCACCGGTGGCCGGCCACTGTCGTCAGATGGTGACGCTGCCGCCGGAAGAGCGTCGGACTACAGCTCCGTCCGGGAGCAGGCCCGGGCGGCGTCGTCAATGCAGTGGTCAGCTCTAATATTGGAAAAAGGGGACGGAGGGATTAAAGTCTTGTCCCTCCGTCCCCTTTTTCGAGGAGAACGCCTATGTACAAGAAGATCATCCAACTCGGGATCGGCATCGCCGTGATGACGCTCGCCGTGGCCGCGCAGGCGGCCCTGCAGTCGGAGACCATCGAGTACGAGGTCGACGGGGATCCCTATACCGGTTACCTGGCTTACGACGACGCCGTCGAGGGTGAGCGACCCGGGGTCCTGGTGGTCCATGAATGGTGGGGCCACAATGAGTTCGCCCGCCGGCAGGCCGAGGAACTGGCGCGTGCCGGGTACACAGCCATGGCTCTGGATATGTACGGCGCCGGCAAGGTCGCCGACCACCCGGAGGATGCCCAGGCATTCATGAACGAGGCAACCAGCGATCCGCAGGCCATGGCGGCGCGCTTCCGCGAGGCAATGGCGATCCTGCAGGCGCACGAGACGGTGGATGGCGACCGCATCGCCGCGCAGGGTTACTGCTTCGGCGGCGCCGTGGTATTGAACATGGCGCGCATGGGGCTGGACCTGGCCGGTGTGGTGAGCTTTCACGGCAGCCTCGGAACGGAGGCGCCCGCTGAACCGGGCGCGATCAAGGCGCGGATTCGCGCGTATACCGGCGGCGCCGATCCGTTCGTACCGGCCGAGCAAGTGACCGCCTTCGTGGAGGAGATGCAGGCCGCCGAGGCGGATGTGTCGCTGCGCAGCTTTCCGGGAGTCCGCCATTCCTTCATGAATCCCGGGGCGGACGAGGTCGCGGAGCAGTTCGATATGCCCCTGGCCTATGACGAGGAAGCGGCGACGCGCGCGTGGCAGGGTACGCTGGCGTTTTATCGCGAGCTGTTCGATCAATAGCGGGTCTCGGGAGGGGGGCCGGCCGGACGGGACCCCGGACCGGCCGTGCCCCGTACCGGTCACAAATCGGTAAACTGTGGGCAGGTAGACTGTCTGGCCATGAGTGATCAATGTTTTCGGGTAGCGCTGGTACGGTGAACTCCGATACTGAACGGAACCCGGCGGCGGGGGCAACTCGTGCCTGACGGCGCGCACATCGAGCTCCATGGTGTGACCCGGCGCTGGGGTAAGGGTCTCCCCGCAGTCGATGATCTGGCTTTCGCCGTGGAGCCGGGCCAGTTCGTTATCCTCCTGGGGCCGTCGGGCTGCGGCAAGTCGACCACCTTGCGCATGATTGCCGGGCTTGAGTCGACGACCCGGGGCCGTATCTCCATCGACGGCCGCGACATTACGGATACGCCGCCCGGCGACCGTGGCATCGCCATGGTGTTCCAGTCCTACGCACTGTTCCCGCATCTGTCGGTCGCCGAGAATATCGTCTTCGGCCTGAAGAGCCGCCGCGTACCCAAGCCCGAACGGGCCCGGCGGCTGCGGGAAACGGCGGAACTGGTGGGCCTGCAGGATTATCTCGACCGCAAGCCCGCGCAGCTGTCCGGCGGCCAGCGCCAGCGCGTGGCCCTGGCACGGGCCATCATTTCGGAAAACCGCATCTGCCTGATGGACGAGCCGTTGTCGAACCTGGACGCCCGGCTGCGCAACGAGATGCGCCGCGAGCTGAAGGCGCTTCAGCAGCGCCTCGGCATCACAGTGATCTACGTGACGCATGACCAGGTCGAAGCCATGAGCATGGGCGACCGCGTGTTGCTGATGCACGACGGCAGGCTGGTGCAGGACGGCAGCCCGGGCGAGCTCTACAACCGGCCGGCGACGACCTTCGCCGCCTCCTTCCTGGGCAGCCCGCCGATGAACCTGGTGCCGCTGGAGCAGTCCGGCGACCGGGCGGTCATCCGGGGCCTGGACGACCATCCGCTGGGGCCGGCCAGCATTGCTGGTTGCCGGCTGGGCGTACGGCCGGAGGAGATCGTCGTGCGCGCCGCCGATGGGCCGGGTCTGCCGGCCGAGATCGTCAGCGGGGAATATCTGGGCGCTGACACGGTCCTGCGCCTGCGGGTGGGAGACTGTGAGCTGTTGGCGCGGCTGCAGGGCCGCTCCGATACGACCCCGGCCGCAACGCGCCGCGTGTCATGGCGGACGGGCGCGGTGTCGCTGTTTGACGGCGAAAGCGGCCGCCGCCGGGATGACGCCGAGCAAATACTGATCGAGCCCGGCGCTACGGCGGTTTATCGCGAGGCGGCGGGAGCGCGTGCGTCGGCCGAGCCATCCGGGGCGCGCTGACGGGTTCACCGGATTCGATCCGGCCCGTTGACCGGCGAGCGTTGATCGCTTCCGATGCGACCGATTGAAGGTGGTTTTTAAACGCGATAATGTTTCCGGAAACACAAGCAACGAAGGCAAGAGGAGGGGAACCGCAATGACGATACACAGATTCAAACCGACGCTCCGAACGCTGGCGGTGGCCGGCGTCCTGGGCCTGACCGCCAACCATGCCGCCGCGCAGGACGTCGAGCTGTCCATGTACTATCCGGTGGCCGTGGGCGGCCCGCTGACGGAGATCGTCGATGGACTGGTGGAGGAATTCGAGGCCGAACATCCGGACATCAGTGTCGAGGCGATCTACGCCGGCAACTATGACGACACTCGGGTGCGCGCGGTGTCCGCCCTGGAAGCCGGAAATCCGCCCGAGCTGTCGGTGATGTTCTCCATAGACCTTTACGAGATGATCGAAAAGGACGCCATCGTGGCTTTCGACGACATCATTGACGGCGAGGAGGAACGGGAGTGGCTCGACGGCTTCTATCCCGCGTTGATGGAGAACGGGACGCTCGACGGCAAGACTTACGGCGTGCCGTTCCAGCGCTCCACCATCGTCCTGTACTGGAACAAGGACGCTTTCGCCGAGGCGGGTCTGGATCCGGATACGCCGCCGGAGACCTGGGAGGAGATGCTCGAGATGGGCCGGGCGGCGACCACCCGCGACGGCGACTCGGTCACGCGCTACGGCGTCATGGTGCCCTCCACCGGTTATCCGTACTGGATGTTCCAGGCGTTCAACTACCAGAACGGCCACGTGCTGATGAGCGAAGACGGCACCGAGGTCCACTTCGATCACCCGAAGGCCATCGAGTCCCTCGAGTACTGGACTTCCCTTGGCCGCGAGCACGAGGTCATGCCGTCCGGCACCGTGGAGTGGGGCACCCTGCGCCAGAACTTCCTCGAGGAAACCACCGCCATGATGTGGCATTCCACGGGCAACCTGCGCGCGGTGCGCGATAATGCCAGCTTCGACTTCGGCGTCGCCATGCTGCCGAAAAAGGAACAGCGAGGCAGCCCGACCGGCGGCGGCAACTTTTACATTTTCAAGGACACCACCGAGGAAGAGCGGCGTGCGGCGCTGGAGCTCGTTAAATTTATGACCTCGCCGGAGCGCGCGGCCCAGTGGTCCATCGAGACCGGCTACATGGGTGTGAGCCCGGCTGCTTACGAGACCGACGCCCTGCGTGAGTACGTAAAGGAGTTCCCGCCGGCGGCCGTGGCCCGGGATCAGCTCGAGCACGCCACCGCCGAGCTGTCGACCTATCAGGGCGGCCGCGTCCGGCGGGCGCTGGACGACGCCATCCAGGCGGCCCTCACCGGCACCCTGAGCCCGGGCGAGGCCATGCAGCGCGCCCAGCAACAGGCGGACCGGGCGCTGCGTCGCTATTGATCGCGTGCTGACCGCGGCTGTGTCCGCACGCGTCGCGCGCCGAAGTCGCGACGATGCGGAAGCGGGCACGGGTTCCGGGGCGCGGTCGCTGAATTGCGCCCCGTTTACCGCTGGCATCGGCCCGCGATTGGATGACCGCGCCCGGGCGCGGCCGGGCGAGGACAACGCGGGCGGCCGGGTGGCCCTCGCCGCATCCGGATTCTCGCCATGACGCTTACCCAGGACCGGCGCATGCAGATATACGGCGCGCTGCTTCTGCTGCCGGCGGCCGTGCTGCTGTCCACCTTCGCCTATCTGCCCACCATCCTCACGGCGGGGCGCAGCGTTTTCGCGCCGGGTCGGGCCGGCGAGCCTTCGGAGTTCGTGGGGATGGAGAACTACGCCTACCTGCTCGAGGATCCCGTGTTCCTGAAGGTCGCGTTCAACAATTTCCTCTACGCGGTGGGGACCATCCCGACATCCAT
>JBEPXV010000247.1:0-4228 GCA_041641695.1 Gammaproteobacteria bacterium
AGCTGGGGGTGATCGACCTGCCCACCATCCAGAAGAAGGCGAATTTCCATTACTCCGTGACGCTGGACCTGTTCGGCTCGGAGATCTCCACCAACGCCGCCGCGGCCTTCGAGGCGGGCATCAAGGGTCGCTACCAGGAAACCAAGATCGACGACGACCATCAGCTTCACGACAGCACTTACCCGGTGCTGCGCTGCATCGACGGCGAGCTCCGGGTCAGTGACGAGCCGGCCATCAACGCCGTCAATGCCCGCCTGCGGGACGACTACATCAAGGAGGTCGAGGGAGGGATCAAGCGCTGGAACAAAGTCATCACCAAGGCCGGCGTGGACTTCGAGCTGACAGTGCCCCACCAGGCTTTCAACCGGCGGGTCGGCGAGTTCGCCGGGGTGCAGGTGACGCCCGAGGGCGAGATCCTGGGCGAAGACCAGTGGAACGCGCGGCAGCACGAATGGCTGCCCAGCCCGGAGGACCTCCAGTACATCAGCTCGCTGATGACGCCGGTCATGGAGGCGGGACAGTACGCGAACTGGATCGCGCCGCCGAAGGTCAAGGTCGACAACAAGCCCGGCGACTTCGAGTTCGTGCGGCTGGCGTCCTAGCAGCCTCGACGGGCGATTGTCATGGGCGCGATACGCCAGCACCTGATCGATCCGGAGATCTGCATTCGCTGCAACACCTGCGAGGAGACCTGTCCGGTCGACGCGGTGACCCACGACGAAAACAATTATGTCGTGGACGCCGAGAAGTGCGGCTACTGCCTGGCCTGCATCTCGCCCTGCCCCACCGGCGCCATCGACAACTGGCGCACGGTGGAGCAGCCCTACTCCATCGAGGAGCAGTTCGAGTGGGACGAGCTGCCGGAGGAACAGGAATCCGGCGAGTCCGACGAGGAGGAAGCCCACGAGGACGACGCGACGGCGCTGCTCGAGATCGCCCATGCCGGCCAGGGCGGCCGCGCGGTCGCCCCGGCGTCGGCGGCGCAGCCGCGCGTCAACATGTATTCCCGCCAGTCTCCGGCGCACGCGGTGGTGGCCGGCAATTTCCGCATCACGCATCCGGAGGCCGAGTCCGATATCCGCCACGTGGTGCTCGACTTCGGGTCCACGGCGTTTCCCGTGCTCGAGGGCCAGAGCATAGGCATCACGCCGCCTGGCACCGACGAGAACGGGCGACCCCACAAGATCCGGCTGTATTCCGTTTGCAGCCCGCGCGACGGCGAGCGCCCCAACCACAACAACGTGGCGCTGACCGTGAAACGCGTGGTCTACGAGGAAGACGGCGAGGAAAAGCGGGGCATCGGCTCCAACTACGTCTGCGACCTGCAGAAAGGCGACGAGGTGCTGGTAACCGGTCCCTTCGGCAACACCTTCCTGATGCCCAACGACCGGCAGGCGAACATCATCATGATCTGCACCGGCACCGGGTCGGCGCCGTTCCGGGCCATGACCGAGCGGCGCCGCCGGCATCAACCCGGCGCGCCGGGCAAGCTGCTGTTGTTCTTCGGCGCGCGAACCCGGGGCGAGCTCCCCTATTTCGGCCCGCTCACCAAGCTGCCCGACTCGCTGATAGAAAAGGAGCTGGCTTTCTCCCGGCTCCCGGATCATCCCAAGGAATACGTCCAGGACCGGCTGCGCAGGCGAAGCGACGATGTGGCTTCCCTGCTGAAGGAGGACAACACCTACGTGTTCATCTGCGGTCTGAAGGGGATGGAGCAGGGCGTGGCCGAGGCTCTCGAGGAGATCTGCGCCGAGCACGGGCTTGACTGGAACCGGCTGCTGCCGGACATGCGCGCCGCCGGGAGATATCACGTTGAAACCTACTGATGCCGCCGCGGCTCCCTACATCCACGACCGGGTGATAAACTGGAGCGACACGGACGCCGCGCAGATCGTTTACACCGTCAGATTCCTCGACTATGTCATGGAGGCGGTGGAGGGCTGGTTCCGGTCCGTGGTGGGCACCAGCTGGTACGAAATGAACGTGGACCGCGGCATCGGCACGCCGGTGGTCAGCGTGAACTTCGATTTTTCGGCACCGCTCACGCCGCGGGATGTTCTCCGGGTCACCGTTCTGGTGGAGCGCGCCGGCCGCGCGTCCATCACGTTCAATATACTCGGCGACCGCGGCGACGGCGTGCGCAGCTTCACCACCCGGCTGACCTGTTGCGCGGTGGACAACAAGGAGATGAAATCGGTCGACATACCCGCCGAGTGGCGGGAGCGCATTGAACATTACATCGTGCGTTGCGCGGCGAGCCGCGACGGCTCGAAAGCAAAACGAGAAACCGCCGCACCGGCATCGACCGGTGATGCGCGGCACGCAGGGAATTGACGGCCGGGACGCCACGGGAATGCCTGAAACCAGGGGGTGTCGAGGCACCATTAAACCAGTTCAATATCACCAAGATCAGGAGGGCAAGTTTCATGAACAGATTCATTGATATCGTTAAGCCGTGCGCGGCGACGGTGGCAGGCGTCGTTGTGGCCCTGGGGCTGATGACCACGGCCAAACCGGTTGCCGCCGCGGACCCCGTCAAAGTCGGTCTGCTGCTGCCGTACACCGGGACTTACGCCAGGTTGGGAGATGCCATAACCAACGGCCTAAAGCTCGCCGTCCAGGAAAACGGCGGCAAGCTGGGAGGTCGTGACGTGGAATACGTGGTCGTCGACACCGAGGCAGACCCGGGCAAGGCCCCTGCGAACACCAACAAGCTGATCGTCGGCGAAGGCGTCGATTTCATTGTCGGTCCCGTCCATTCCGGCGTTGCCATGGGAATGCTCAAGGTGGCACGCGAGGAAGGGACCATCACCATCATCGCCAACGCCGGCCTCAATGCCGCCACGCGGGAGCTGTGCGCACCGAATGTTTTCCGCACGTCGTTTACCGCGTGGCAGACCGCCTACCCGATGGGCCAGGTCGCCGTGGACCGCGGATACGAGAATGTCGTGACCATCGCCTGGAACTACAGCTTCGGGACCGAGTCGCTGGAAGCCTTCGAGGAAGGCTTTACCGAGGCCGGCGGGAACGTGGTCAAGCAGATCCTCACCCCGTTCCCGGAAGTGGAGTTCCAGTCGTACCTGACGGAGATCGCCTCGCTCGAGCCGGACGCGGTATTCGCGTTCTATGCCGGCGGCGGGGCGGCCAAGTTCGTCAAGGACTACGCGGCAGCCGGATTGAAAGACTCGATTCCACTGCTCGGCTCTGGCTTCGTGACCGACGGCGTCCTCGAGGCACAGGGTGACGCAGCGGACGGCGTCCTCACGGTGCTGCACTACGGTGAGGGGCTCGACAATCCCGTGGACAAGAAATTCCGCGAGACCTACAGCGCGGAGTACGGTGAGCAGCCCGATGTGTATTCCGTGCAGGGCTATGATGCGGGTCTGCTGCTGGTACAGGGGCTCGAGGCGGTCGGCGGCGACACCAGCGACCAGGAGGCCCTGATCGCCGCCATGGAGAAAGCGGAGATCGACAGCCCCAGGGGCGCGTATACGTTCTCGAAAGCGCACCACCCCGTGCAGAACATCTATCTGCGCGAAGCGCGCGACGGCGTGAACCAGGTCATCGGCGTCGCGGCCGAGGCGCTGGCCGATCCGGGCACCGGCTGCCCGATGATGCAGTAGTATCCGTCCGGGTTAATATACGGATGACGCCGCCCGGAGCCGGTTTTCCGGCCCCGGGCGGTCATTTTCTGTAAGGGGGGGCACCCGGAACGATGGACCTGTCGTTTTTCCTCATTCAGCTGCTGAACGGTGTTCAGTACGGCCTGCTGTTGTTTCTGGTCGCCAGCGGCCTGACGCTGGTGTTCGGCATCATGGGCATCATCAACCTCGCCCACGGGGCGATGTACATGATCGGCGCCTACCTGGCGTTCTCCTTCACGTCCCTGACCGGCAGCCTCGTGCTGGCAATCCTTCTCGGAATTCCGGTAGTCATCGCCATCGGCCTGGTGATCGAGCGCTTCCTGATCACCTATCTGTACGAGCGCAACCATCTCGACCAGGTACTGCTCACCTACGGCATCATCCTGGTGTTCGGAGAGGCACAGAAGATCATATGGGGCAGCGACGTTCACTCGGTGCCGGTACCGGAAATGTTCAATTTCTCGATTCCGTTGACCGCCAATCTGAGCTATCCGGCATACCGCCTGGTGGTCTCGGTGGTGTGCCTCGTTCTGGCCGCCGGCATGTACCTGCTGATTCAGAAGACCCGGCTGGGCATGACCATC
>JBEPXV010000248.1:0-4218 GCA_041641695.1 Gammaproteobacteria bacterium
ATGATCGAGGCCGCCGAGGGCATCACCGTCGAGGGCCTTCCGCTGGGCCCGGTCACCTACCGCGCCATCGACCATCAGTCGACGATGGGCGCCTACGTCGGCCGGCTGGCCGTCGAGGACGGGCGCGGCGTGATGGTCGACATCGAGTTCAAGCACGGTGCCGACTTCCTGCCGTCGGATGAAGAAGTGAAAAAGATGCGTCCGCAGTAACGGGGCCACAACCGGGGGCGGGCGCGTCGCCCTGCACTGCACCCCGCGGGGCGGGCGTGCCGCGCCCGCCCATTGCCTGTCCAAGGGGGTTGTCATGAGGAGAACGGCGTGAGCGCGCTGGTGGTACATTTCCTTACAGGGCTGGCCAATGCGTCGTCCTTGTTCCTGATCGCCTCGGGTCTGTCGCTGATCTTCGGGGTGACGCGTATCCTGAATTTCGCCCACGGCTCGTTCTACATGCTGGGCGCCTACATTGCCTTCAGCACCGTCAATTATCTCGGCAATACCGTGCTGGGGTTCTGGGGCTCGGTGCTGTTCGCGGCGCTGGTGGTGGGCCTCATCGGCGTGGTCATCGAGCGGCTGGTGCTGCGCCGCTTGTATCGCTCATCGGAGCTGTTTTACCTGGTGGCGACCTTCGGCCTGGTGCTGATCATCCAGGACGTCACGCTGTTCATCTGGGGCCCGGAGGACATGCTGGGCCCGCGCGCCGCGGGGCTGGACGGCACCATCAGTATCGGGGGCAGCCGGCTGCCGGAATACAACATCGCGCTGATCATTCTGGGCCCCTTGGTGCTGCTCGGGCTGATGCTCCTGTTCGGCTACACGCGCTGGGGCATGCTGGTGCGCGCCGCCATCCAGGACCGCGAGATGCTGAGCGCGCTGGGTCACAACCACGTACGGATTTTCGCCAGCGTCTTTTTCCTCGGCTCGTTCCTTGCCGGCCTGGGCGGCGCGGTGCAGATTCCGCGCGAGCCGGTCAGCGTGCTCATGGACATGAGCATCATTGTCGAAGCCTTCGTAGTGGTGGTGATCGGCGGCATGGGGAGCATCCTCGGCGCGTTCCTCGCCGCGGTGATCATCGGCGAGCTGGAAGCCTTTGGCGTGCTGGTGTTTCCCCAGGGCACGCTGGTGCTGATGTACCTGATCATGGTGGTGGTGCTGATCGTGCGTCCCTGGGGGCTGCTCGGCAAGCCGATCGAGGGCGGGCACCATACCACCGCGCCGGCGGCTTTCGCGATGCCCGGGAACACGTACCGGCTGATGACCGCCATGGTGATCGGCCTGCTGGTATTGCTGCCGCTGCTGGCCGATGAATTCACGCTGGTGCTGACCACGGACATCCTGATCTTCGCCCTGTTCGCGGCCAGTCTCCATTTCATCATGGGCGGCGGCGGCATGGTCTCCTTCGGCCACGCTGCCTATTTCGGACTGGGCGCGTACTGCGCGGCGCTGCTGGTGGTGAACATGGACACACCGATGTCCCTGGCGATGATGCTGGCGCCGCTGGCGGCAGGGCTGGGGGCTCTGGTGTTCGGCTGGTTCTGCGTGCGCCTTACTGATGTCTACCTCGCCATGCTGAGCCTGGCATTCGCGCAGATCGTCTGGTCGGTGGTGTTCCAGTGGTACCAGGTCACCGGTGGCGACGACGGTCTGATCGGTATCTGGCCGGCCGACTGGGCCAGCGACCGGACCGTTTTCTACTATCTGACCCTGGCGATTTGCACCGGCGGCGTGCTGGCGCTGCGGCGGATGCTGTTCGCACCGTTCGGCTATGCGCTGCGGGCCGGCCGCGACTCGCCGCGCCGCGCCGAGGCGATAGGCATCAACGTGCAACGCCAGCAGTGGTTCGCCTTTACCCTCGCCGGCGCGTTCGCCGGCATTGCCGGCGGCCTGTATGTGTTCGCCAAGGGCAGCGTTTTTCCGACGGCCGTATCCATCCCGACCTCGGTGGACGCGCTGCTGATGGTGATGCTGGGCGGCATAGAGACCCTCGCCGGACCGGTGGTCGGCGCCGTGGTGCTGGTGGGCCTGGAGGACGAGCTGTCGCGCCTGTCCTACTGGCGGCTGCTGCTCGGCGGTCTTATCGTGCTGATCTGCGTGGCCCTGCCGCAGGGCATCGTCGGCTCGCTGCGCGACTGGTTCGCCAGCCGGAGGACGTCCACATGAGCGTGCTGCGGGTAGAGGGCATCAGCAAGAGCTTCGGCGGCGTGCAGGCCGTCAACGACGTCAGCTTCGCGCTGGACAAGGGCGAGATCTGCGCTCTCATCGGTCCCAACGGCGCCGGCAAGTCCACCTGCTTCAATATGCTGAACGGCCAGCTCAGGCCGGACCGCGGCCGCATCCGGTTCCGCGACACCGAGCTGGTCGGCAAGACGCCGAGGGACGTCTGGCGCCTCGGTATCGGCCGCACTTTCCAGATCACCGCCACCATCGGCTCCATGACGGTGCGGGAGAACGTGCAGATGGTGCTGATGTCGCGCCACCACCGCATCCTGAATCTGATGCGCCTCGCCAACCGGCTGTACGCCGAGCGCGCCATGGACCTGCTGGACCTGGTGGGCGTGGCCGACCAGGCAGATCGCCCGTGCGCGGTGTTGGCCTACGGCGATCTCAAGAAAGTCGAGCTGGCGGTAGCCCTGGCGGACGACCCTACCCTGCTGCTGATGGACGAGCCCACTGCCGGCATGGCGCCGCGTGAACGCGTGGAGCTGATGGAGCTGACCGCCCGCATCGTGCGCGACAAGCACTGCAGCGTGCTGTTCACCGAGCACGACATGGACGTGGTGTTCTCCCACGCCGACCGCATCCTGGTGCTGCACCTGGGCGAGCTCGTGGCGCAGGGGATACCCTCCGAGGTACGCGCCAACCAGCAGGTAAAAGAGATCTACTTCGGGGGAGGCGGCTAGACCATGCTGGAAGTCAAGGGGCTTGATACCTACTACGGGCGTGCCCGGATCCTGGCGGACGTCGGTCTGTCCGTGGCGGCCGGCGAGGTGGTGGTGCTGCTGGGGCGCAACGGCGCCGGCAAGTCGACCACGCTCAAAAGCATCATGGGCATGGTGCCGACGGCCGCCGGCGAGATCACGTTTCAGGGCCGGTCGATACGCGGCCTGCCCATGCACGCCATCAGCCGCATGGGGATCGGATACGTACCCGAGGACCGGCGTGTGTTCCCGCAGCTCACGGTGCTGGAGAACCTGGAGGTGGGCCGCCAGCCGCCGCGCGAGGGCTGCCCCGCATGGACCCCGGAGAAACTGTTCGAGGTGTTTCCCAACCTCGAGCGCCTGCAGGAACGCCCCGGCGGCCAGACCAGCGGCGGTGAGCAGCAGATGCTGACCATCGCCCGGACGTTGATGGGCAACCCAAGGCTGATCCTGCTCGACGAGCCCTCCGAGGGCATCGCCCCGGTGGTGGTGGAGCAGATGGCCGAAACCATCATCGCCCTCAAGGATGCCGGCCTGGCGGTGCTGCTGTCGGAACAGAACCTGCGCTTCGCCTCGGCCATCAGCGACCGCGCCTACATCATCGAGCGCGGCGAGATCAAGTACCACGGCACCATGCACGAGCTGTCCAATCACCCCGAGGTCTACCAGACCTACCTGAGCGTCTAGCGGTGTAGAACCGCTCACCGCGTCCCCACGCGATGCGGTTCCAGAGTCGCTCATGCAGGACATAGCAGACCAGGCCGCAGACTGCTGTGACCACCGCCATGGAGCCGGCGACGGCCAGCGAGCCGGTGAAGAACCAGCCTATAACGGCCATGGACAACAGTCCCAGAAGCTGCCACGAGGCCGCTTTGGCGATCGTGCGTTTCGGCGTTTCCATCTGATCCTCCATGTCTGGATTCATCTGTCTCTCGGAGTCATCGGAGTGGCTTCAGAGCCGGTTGAACGGCGCCAGGATAGCCGTGGAACGTAAACGGCGGACTTCGGAGAAGCCGAATCTTGTTATCCGTTGGTTGCAGGACGACTGCCGGATACGGAATTTATTTCCGCTTGGTTTCCGTAGCGGCCGGGAAACGGCAACTTTTTTGCTTGCAGAATCTCTCAGATTGGCTTGCTCGCCAGCAGCGCCCAGAATGCAAAGAGCGGTACGTCGACTGACCGCATGGCGTGTTTAATGCGCGGGACATTGAAAAAGGAGCCGCTGCGTCCCGGGCGTTTCCAAAGCGGAGGAAATCTAATGGATGGAACGACGCGATTCAGGCGTCTGCGCGAACTGGTTGAA
>JBEPXV010000249.1:0-4185 GCA_041641695.1 Gammaproteobacteria bacterium
GAAAACGCCCAGGGCACGTATCGATGACCTGGTCCAGAACATCCGCCGCAAGCGCTACGCTTTGCTGGGCCGGGAATGACACAACGAACGTGGTCGGCGCCCGGCTTCAATCTCGGAGGCCCCGCACAACCGTGGACGGACCGCTATCCGCCGCGCCGCTCCTCCGGCAGGGTCCGCTGCGCCTGCACCAGCGCTTCGAATTCCGAGGCCGGCACCGGCGGGCTGACCAGGTAGCCCTGGAACTCGTCGCAACCTCGGTCTTTGAGAAACGCAAGCTGGCCGTCAGTCTCGACACACTCCGCCACGACCCGGAGGTTGAGGTTGTGGGCCATCCCGATCATGGTGGAGACGAGCTCCGCATCGTCGCGGTTGCCGGGAAGCTCCTTGATGAACACGCCGTCGATCTTGAACTTCGTGATCGCGAAGCGCTTGAGATATGCCAGAGACGAGTAGCCGGTGCCGAAATCATCGATGGATACGCCGACGCCCGTTTCCCGCAGTGATTCCAGGGTTGCCAGTGAGCGCTCGCCGTGCTCCATCAGAACCGATTCGGTGATCTCCAGGTCAAGCCAGGCCGGGTTCAGCCCGGTCTCCTCGAGTATCGACGCCAGCTCGCCCCCCAGAACTCCAAGCTCGAACTGCCGGCTGGACACGTTGACGGCGATCTTCAAGTCGTCGAGCCCGGCCGCCTGCCATGCGGCCGTCTGCCGACACGCCGCCTCCAGCACCCAGCGACCCAGTGGCTCGATCAAGCCCGTGTCCTCGGCCAGCGGAATGAACCGGTTCGGCGGAACCTGACCCAGCTCCGGATCCTGCCATCGGCACAGCGCCTCGGCGCCGAGTATGCGGCCGCTGGCGACGTCGACCATGGGTTGATAGTAGATCTCCAGCCCCTGCTGCTCGATGGCCCCGCGAAGCCGGGATTCCATGTACAGGCGCTCGCGGGCGACCTCCGTCAGGCCGTGCTTGTAAAACCGGTAGGTGTGGCGACCCTCGGTCTTGGCCTGTTGCATCGCCGCATTGGCATTGGTCACCAGCGCCGCGGCATCGTCGCCGTCCCCGGGCGACAGACTCACGCCGACGCTGATACCCGCGAACACGCTGTCGCCGTTCGAAAGCTCGATGGGCGTATCGCTCAGCTCGACGACCCCACGGGCGACCTGTGCAATCTCCTCCGGTTCATGATCGGACTCGATGAGAATCGCGAACTCGTCGCCGCCAAAGCGGGCCAGGGTGTCACCGCTCTCCAGCCTGGAATAAATGCGCCTCGAAACCGCCTGCAGCAGCTCGTCGCCCAACGAATACCCCATGCTCTCATTGATGGACTTGAACCGATCCAGCCCGCAGAACATTACGGCAATACGAACGCCGGACCGCTGGTGAAGCTCGAGCGCATGCTCCAGCCGCGACATGAACAGCACGCGATTCGGAAAGCTCGTCAGGGGATCGTAATGCGCGAGCCGCTGCACCTCGGCTTCGGAATGCTTGAGACGGCTGACGTCGGTGAATACCCCCACGTAGTTGGTTACGACGCCGTGCTCGTCGTGCACGGCGCTGATGGTGAGCCACTCGGGATACGTCTCGCCCGACTTGCGGCGATTCCATACCTCACCCTGCCAGTGGCCGGTTTGAGAGATGGACTGCCACATGGCCTGGTAGAAGGAGCGGTCGTGAAACCCCGACTGCATTATCCTCGGCGTCCGGCGCAGCACCTCCGACTCCCGGTAACCGGTGATTTCCGAAAAGGCTGGATTGACACTGATGATCCGGTCCTCGGCATCGGTGATCACCACGCCCTCCCGGGTGCTCTCGAACACCTGGTTGGTGAGACGCAGCTTCTCTTCCGACGCGCGGCGCTCGGTGATATCGCGGGCGAGCACGAGAATCCGCTCGACCCCACCTATGCGCGCGGCACGCATGTTGATCTCGACCCAGAATGTCTCCCCCTCGCGATTCCTGGCCTGCCATTCCAACAGCTGCGGCGCGCCCTGCGCGGCGGCCCGAATCCATTCTTCGGCGGCTGCCTGGGCCGCCACGGGATCACCGGCGCTCAGGTCCGACATGCCCAATCGCCTGACTTCGTCAGCGCTGTAGCCGACCATCTCCTCGGCCTTGTTGTTGAGATCGACGATCATGCCGTTCTTGGGTTCGATGATCAGAATCGCGTCGTTGACCCCGTCATAGATGGCGCGGAATCGTGCCTCGCTGTCCCGCAGGCTCCGTTCCGCTTCAACGCGCTCGGTGATATCCAGCGCGGTGCCCGTGATCGTCGGCCGGCCGTCGCGCGCCATTATGGTTCCGTGCAGCTCGACCCAGATCCGGGTGCCGTCCTTGCGCAGGCCGCGGACGATGTAATGCGCACTTCTTACTCTGCCGTCGAAGCGCCGCGCCATCTGCGCCTTGACCGTACCGTGGTCCTCCGGCGCCACCAGGTCGACGGGACCCAATCGATCAATCAACTCGTCCTCGGCGTACCCGAACATGGAAGCGAGCCGCTGGTTAACGTAGCGAAAAGCCTCCTGATCGTAGACGTAGACGCCGGTTATGGACTGCTCCACCAGCGCCCGGAACCGGCTCTCCGAGGCCCGCAGGGCGTCCTCGGCCTGTTTGCGGTCCGATATGTCGATGATGACGGTAAGAAAACGGCGGGCGCCGGACTCGGGATCCGGAACCACGGAGGAGTTGATCGTTGCCCAGACCACCGAGCCGTCCTTGTGGACGAATCGCTTGTCCAAGGTGAACGAGTCGATTTGTCCGGTCGTCAGGCGACGCGTCTGCGCCTCGTCGTACTCGACATCTTCCGGGTGGGTAATGTCCTGAAAACGCATCGCCAGGAGCTCATCCCGGGGATAGCCAACCAGCTCGCAGTATGCCCGGTTGACCCGCAGATACCGGCCGTCCGCCGCGAGGTGGGTCATCCCCACCGCAGCATGCTCAAAAGTGGCCTCGAACAGGGCGTGGAGAACACGTTCACGGCGGTTGGCCTCCGCGTCCGCCCGGTACTGGCGGGACAGCTCACCGCGCGCCAGGTAGTAGAACAGCAGTCCGGTTACCAGGACGAACAGCGCGCCCTTGAGTGTCTGCAGCTCGCTGAGCCGGTGCACGCCGAGGTCGAGCCGGTCCAGGTACAGGTCGGTGCCGACAATCCAGAGACTGCCGAAGAGCAGGTAGATGAGGGTAACCCGGGCAGCGCGGGTTGATGGCGTCAACTTCATGCAGCCACCGCTGCGCTGAGGGCGCGGCTCGTCCGACGTCCATGTGGGTCAGCGGTAGACAAGCCCACGCCGTCGCGGGCCGCTGGTTGCAGATAACCGATTTCCGGGCACCAAAAACGCATGCGTCTCCTTAAGGTCGTGCTTGCCGTCGTCCGCCCGCACCGGATCGGCGCCCTTCGGCATTGTCTCCGGCATCTATCATAGTGAAAAACGCCATCGGCGGATAGGGATAACCTTCGCCGGATCAACCAGTTGCACGTTGTCCACGGATACGGGTCATTACATGGTGGGCCTTAATGTGGCCCGACCATGTCATCATCAGGCGGGGAGGCAGCCGACACGCCCGGGGAACAGCCCGGCACGCGCAACCGCCCGGCAATGGTGCCGGATTTAAACGCTGTCGGCCGCAAATCGGGCATCCCGCACCGCGGTCTGCCGTTCGCGCCTGGCCAGCAGCGCCTCGAAGTCCCGGGCCGGCATGGGCCGGCCGAGCCAGAATCCCTGAAGCGTATCGCAGCCCAGGCGCTTGGCACGTTCCATCTGGCCACGGGTCTCGATACCTTCCGCCACCACGTGCAGATCCAGGGCATGGGCCAGCCCGACGATGGCCTTGATGGTCGTTTCACTGCGTGAGCCTGAGCCATTGAGCAGCTCACTGATAAATGACCGGTCTATCTTCAGGGAATGAACCGGCAGGTGTCCCAGATAGGACAGCGACGAGTAGCCCACTCCGAAGTCATCCAATGCAAAATACACGCCCTCCGCGACCAACTCGTTCATGAACCGGGTCCCGCGGTCGAGATCGCTGATCAGGGTACTCTCGGTTATCTCCAGCAACAGGCGCTGCGGCGCCATCCCCGTATCCGTGAGTATCGTCTTGATGGACCGTCCCATCCCGGGGTCGCGAATCTGGCTGGCGGACAGATTGACCGTCACAATTACGCGCGGCAGACCCAGGTCCTCCCATTGC
>JBEPXV010000250.1:0-4184 GCA_041641695.1 Gammaproteobacteria bacterium
AGTCGTGAATGCCTGGGGCATGATCCCGCGCCGGGAGGAAGACCGCGCTGCCGCGGACGACGAGCGCATCGAGACGATGATCGGCCTCGACGCGGCGAATTATTGCCTGAACGGCGGCAAACCTTTTGAGCTGTCCTCGACCGATCACGCCAGCCACGTGGCGACGACCGGAACCTTCCAGCATTACCAGGTTCGCCGGTCTCCCTCCGATCTGCAACAGTTGGATTGCAGGATCGTGGACAGAGCCGAGTCGGGGCTGCGGATACGTGTACAGTACGACGCGGCGGCGGTCGGCAGCCTCCGGGTCGGCGCTGTCATCGTCGGGCGGGAACACTCACAACCCTGGACCCCGGGGCTCATCCGCTGGATCCGCTGCGTGGACGACGCGATCGAGATCGGAGTCAAGCTGCTGAGCGGACAGGCCAGGCCCGTTGCTGTAAAGCCGGTCTCCACGGAGCGTGTAGAACCCTTCAAGGAAGGTCTGGCTCTGTACCCCGAAGCGCAGGACAGCGAGGAGCAGGCGTCGCTCATTCAGCTCATCACGCCGCCCGGTCTTTACGGTCGGCAGCGCAATCTGTTCGTTGACGACGGCAGCATCCTGCTGATGACCAGGACCCGGACGCTTATGGAAGCCAGCCAGACCATCGAATGGTTCGAATGCGAAATGATCAACCTGTGAGGACGGGCCGGCGGGTATGGCGGCCGAGCTTCATTCCGGACCGAACGACCGCCTCATTGCGCCTGCAGCATGGATATCGGGGTGCTCACCGGAGGGAGGACAAAAAAAGGCCCCGCCGGAGCGGGGCCTTTTCAAGCACCTTCGGAGAATACAGACTTGCGCCGTTGCCTGGAGTGCTCCGCTACGGGTTGTCCGCGATGAACTGGATGTCGGAGGCCTCCGGTACACCAAGCGACCAGGCACCCCGGGTCCGGGCATGCTCCGTCGCATTGGCAATCAGCTCGGGTGACGCGTTGCGGTCGATCTCGAATTCCTGTCCCGGATAGATCAGATCGGCATCGCCGATCTGCGCCACGTTCGTGCGATAGATCAGCGGCCACTTGTACGGATCACCGTAGATCTGCGACTTGGCGGAAATGCACCACAGGCAATCGCCGGACACCACGGTGTACATGTCGTTCGGGTTCATTTCCTGCTCTTCGACCATTTCCTCCTCTTCCGGAGCCATGGCCATTTCCTCTTCGCCGCCGACTTTCTTGGCAAGAATACAGCCGGTGGACAGGACCGATGCCAGGATTCCGACCCCCAGCAACTTTACGGCGCTTTCGAATGATCTCATCGATTTCCTCCCATGGGACATATATGATATTTGCTTGACTATAGCGCATGTTTACCACATTTGGCGCGAAAATTACCACTCCGTTTTTGGGGTGTCAATAAACTGACACTCATAAGATGCAAGTATCGTGATACAAGTCAAAATCTTCCATAATCCGCGTTGTTCCAAGTCCAGAAAGACATTGCAATTGCTCGAGGAACGGGGCATCGAGCCCGAGGTCATCGAGTACCTGAAAACGCCGCCGGATGCGGAACAATTGAATCAACTTCTCGACATGCTCGACCTCGAGCCGCGCCAGCTGATGCGAACCGGCGAGCCCGCCTACAAGGACAACAACTTGGGCGACCTAGGCCTGAGCCGCGACGAGCTGATATCCGCCATGGTGGACAACCCGATTCTCATTGAGCGTCCCATTGTCGTGGCCGGAGACGAGGCCCGGATCGGGCGGCCGCCCGAAGCCGTTCTGGACCTGATCTAGTGCACCCCGCCTAGGCACCGACCCATGGAGATACTGGTCCTGTATTACAGCCGGCACGGCGCGGTCCACAAGATGGCGAACCTGATTGCCCGGGGCGTGGAATCCGTCGCGCCGGTTCGGGCCCGCCTTCGCACCGTGCCGCCGGTTTCCACCGTGGTCGAGGCATCGGCCGATGCGATACCGGATTTCGGCGATCCCTACGTGGGACCGGAGGACCTCCAGGAGTGCGTCGGCCTGGCGATGGGAAGCCCGACGCGCTTCGGCAACATGGCGTCACCCCTGAAATACTTTCTCGATTCCACCGTGGGACTCTGGTTGTCCGGTGGCCTGAGCGGCAAGCCGGCAGCGGTGTTCACCTCGACGGGCTCCATGCACGGCGGGCAGGAAACAACCCTGGTTTCGATGATGCTGCCGCTGCTGCATCATGGCATGATCATAGTCGGCCTGCCGTATACCGAAGCCGGTCTGAGCCGGACCAGCTCGGGGGGCACGCCTTACGGTGCCAGTCACGTGGCGGGCAGCCGCAGCGACCTGCCGATCAGCGACGACGAGACCGAGCTGTGCATCGCGCTCGGCCGCCGGCTGGCCGACACCGCCGTCAAGCTGCAACAGCGCGGTGTCGATTGACTTCGCTGCGGGACCAAGCCGGATCCAGGCACAGGATGCCGCGTGAGGAGAACCCATCTCGATGTTGCAGGTCGTCGGGCAGGAACCGGTACTCGTCATGCCGACGAATCACCCGCATCGGCCTCCAGTGTCCGGAGAAACGGCACGGTCACACGCCGTTTCCGCGCCAGGGACTCCGTGTCAATCCGGTCAAGCAACCCGAACAGCGCCACCGGGCTTCGCTCATAGCGGCTCAGGACGAAGCGCACGACCTCGTCGGTCAGGGCGATGCCCCGGTGGGCGGCGCGCAGGCGCAGCGCCTCTTCCAGGTCCCGGTCGGCAAGCTCCGTGAGACGGTAAACGAGATCGCTGCGGACGCGGCTGAGCAGGTCCGGCAGTACCCAGTCCACGCCGGCGGGCGGCCACCGGGAGCTCAGCACCAACGAGCCGGAGCGATTGCGTACCCGCTCGTAGAGCGAGAACATCGCCCTGGCCTCGGCGGCGTCGAGCGTCTCACCGACATCATCGATGCAGACCAGACCCTCGCCCGGCAGGTCCAGCCAGCCTCCCCCTTTGCGCTGCGCGGCCGCGTGTGATACGTAAATCGCGGCCCGGCCGCGCTTTTCTGCTTCCTTGACTGCTGCGTAAAGCAGGTGCGACTTGCCGATTCCCGCAATGCCATGGATATACAACAGGCCCGGCCGGCCCGCCGCTACCTCGCGCATCGCCGCTACCGCTTCGTGGTTGGACCCGGCGTGAAAGTTCTCGAAGGAAGCGAGGTCCGAGAGACCGACCTTGAGCGCCAACTGCCGGCTCATCGGGGCGGCCCCGGGGGAGCGTCCTCTGTCGCATGCCGACGGAATGCCCACACCCACACGTAATGCACCCCGCTGAGCACGGAGGTGATGGTCACCGCGGCAATCAGAACGGATATGATCATCGCCAGTGGTATTCCCGATGCCAGCTTCACCAGCACGGCGGCAATCAGGCAGATCTGGAATACCGTGTTGAGCTTGCTGAGCCGGCTGGGACTCATGCTCACGCCGCCCTCGAGGATGACCAGCACGAGATACCCGGCGACTATGACGATGTCCCGGAATACCACCAACACCAACAGCCAGAAAGGAAGAAAGTTCATCACGGTGAGCACTATGAAGCAGCTCACCAGGAGCACTTTGTCCGCGACGGGATCCAGAATCGCGCCGAGCCGCGTCTCGTAGTGAAACCGCTTGGCAATATAGCCGTCCAGGCCGTCGGACACCCCGGCCAGCACGAACAGCAGCAGGGCGCCCGGGAACATCTCGTACGTCAACAGCATGATCAGCACGGGCGTCGCCGCAATTCGCAGTACCGTCAGTAGATTCGGGATATAGGAGACGACAACCAAGGTCCGTGTCCGTGGGTCTGGAATAGAGGAACAGGGAGGATACCGTACTGGCGTGGAAGGCGCCAAAACGCCGCAACAGGAGTGGACCAGCCCGGTCTTGCCCGGCAAGCAGTACGGCACGGATTCATATCTCTGGATTGCCGCGGCGGCTTCGCCGCCTCGCAATGACGCCGGGACGGAACAAACAACACGACGTCATTGCGAAGAACGAAGCGACGAAGCAATCCAGAGCTAACAGCCCCCGGCACCACCGAGTGCCCGGCGCCGTAGTGCCGGTGCCCGGGAACGACGGTCCCGCGCGAGGCGCCTGGCAGTCGGGAGAGCTAAAAGTCCCCGGCAACACCGAGTGCCCGGCGCCGTAGTGCCGGTGCCCGGGAACGACGGTCCCGCGCGAGGCGCCTGGTAGTCGGGAGAG
>JBEPXV010000251.1:0-4183 GCA_041641695.1 Gammaproteobacteria bacterium
CAGTGGCTCATCGCGAGCCCGCTATGGCCGGCCCCGACTATGACCGCGGTTGCCGTGCGAACGACCCTGACCTCCTTGCCGGTTGGCGGCTCTTCAGTTCACTTCGACGGTCACGTTCGTCGGGTTGGTGACGATATCGAACACCGCCGAGCGCTTCTGGGACTGGGCTACCAGGGCCTCGATATCCTGCTGCGATGCGTCGGCATCGATATCGTACTTGACCCTGATGCCGTCGAAGCCGTTGCGCACTTCCGGATCCATGCCCAGGATGCCCTGAATGTCCATGCCGCCTTCGATGGTGGCCTTCACCGACCGCAGCTGAATCCCGCGGTTCTGGGCCACAGCCGCGATCCCCGCCGTCAGGCAGCTGGCAAGACCCACCAGCACGTACTCAACCGGCGTGGCGCCGTTGTCCTCCGACGCGAACACCTCCGGGTGATCGGCATCGAAGTTGAACTCGGTCTTGTGGTGATGGTCCTCGCCCAGGCCGAAGTATCCTGTCACAACCGACTTGCTGTGAGTCCCGTTCACCCACTCGCAGGTCGCCCGCCACTGGAACTTCGCGCCTTCAGGCGTCTCGGCGAGGGCTTCCCGGGCGCCAAGCAAGGCTTCCACATTGACGCCGTTGTCAACTTGAGTCACTGCCATGATCCACCTCCTTCCGCAAAGTTGGAAAGTCGACAGGCGGCACCGGATGCCGCCGCATGATCCGTGATTCTGCGGCTTATGGGCGTGATTGCCGCCGGGGCAAAATATACCCGTCCGGGGCGGTCGTGGACAATCCCGCGGCGGGCCGCGGGACGTCCTGATACCCGTCGCCTATAAGGCGGACGCGCGGGTTATAAAGGCCGGGAGGACGGCTCAGAAGGTCACGTTCTTCATGCTCTCGCCCAGCTCCTGGGCGTTGGCGTTCTTGCCCTCGAGCTTGACCCGCAGACGGAAATCGTTCTCCGAGTCGGCGTTCCTGAGGGCGTCGTCGTAGCTCACCAGATCCGCTTCGTACAGGTCGAACAGCGACTGGTCGAAGGTCTGCATGCCGTGCTCGCGGGAGTTGGCGATCACGTCGTGGATCTCGTCGATCTTGCCTTTCAGGATCAGATCCGAGACCAACGGCGTGTTGAGCATGATCTCCACCGCGGGCACCCGTCCCTTGGCGTCCTTAATGGGGAGCAGACGCTGGGATACCAGGCCTTTCAGGTTCATCGACAGATCCATCAGCAGCTGGTCGCGCCGGTCCGACGGGAAGAAGTTGATGATGCGGTCCAGGGCCTGGTAGGTGTTGTTGGCGTGCAGCGTGGCGATGCACAGATGGCCGGTCTCGGCGAACACGATGGCATTGTCCATGGTTTCCCGGTGCCGGATCTCGCCGATCTGAATGACGTCCGGCGCCTGGCGCATGGCGTTGGTGAGCGCCGTCTCCCAGTTGTCGGTGTCCACCCCGACCTCGCGCTGGGTGATAATGCAGTTGCGGTGCTCGTGCACGTACTCGATGGGGTCCTCGATGGTGATGATGTGGCCGTAGCTATGCTCGTTGCGGTAGCCCACCAGGGACGCCATGGAGGTGCTCTTGCCGGTGCCGGTGCCGCCGACGAAGATCACCAGGCCGCGCTTACCCATGGCGATCTCCCGCATGACCGGCGGCAGGTGCAGCTCCTCGAACTTCGGGATGTGCGTCTCGATGTTGCGCAGCACCATGCCCACGCGGTTCTGCTGCACGAACACGTTGACGCGAAAGCGGCCGATCTCCACCGGGTTCAGCGCGAAGTTGCACTCCTTGTCCGCCTCGAACTGGCGGATCTGCTCCTCGTTCATGATGCTGTAGGCCAGGTCCCGGGCCTGGTCCGGCGTCAGCGCCTGGCGGGTGATGGGGACGATCTTGGCATCGATCTTCAGGCTCGGGGGAACACCGGCGGTGATGAACAGGTCCGAGGCCTTCTTGTGGACCATCAGCTTGAGAAAGTCGGTGAATACCATGGCTTACCTCCGGGCGCCGCCGCCCGCCGCCTGGGACGTGGCACCCATGGTGAACTTGTCCTTGCTGACGGCCTGCGCCCGGGCCTGCTCCACGGCAATCACCCGCGAGCGCACCAGCTCCAGCAGATGCTGGTCGAGGGTCTGCATGCCTTCGTTCTGGCTGGTCTGGATCACCGAATACATCTGGGGCACCTTGGCCTCCCTGATGAGATTTCTGATGGCCGAGTTGGCCACCATGATCTCCCAGGCCGGCACCCGGCCGCCGGCAGACTTGCGCAGCAGGGTCTGGGAGATGACCGCAGCCAGCGACTCCGACAGCATGGTCCGGACCATGTCTTTTTCACCGGCGGGGAACACATCGATGATGCGGTCGATCGTCTTGGCGGCGGAGGTGGTATGCAGGGTGGCGAACACCAGGTGCCCGGTCTCCGCCGCGGTCAGGGCCAGGCGGATGGTTTCCAGATCCCGCATCTCGCCCACCAGGATCACGTCCGGGTCCTCGCGCAGCGCGCTGCGCAGGGCTTCCGCGAAACCCATGGTGTGCGCGCCGAGCTCGCGCTGGTTGACCAGGCAGTTCTTGCTGACGTGCACGAACTCGATCGGGTCCTCGATGGTGAGGATATGGTTGAACTGGTTCTCGTTGACGTGGTTGACCATGGCCGCCAGCGTCGTGGACTTGCCGGAGCCGGTGGGGCCGGTCACCAGCACCAGGCCGCGGGGCTTCATGGACAGGTCCCGGAACACCTGGGGCGCGTTGATGCGCTCCAGATCCCAGACCATGCTGGGAATGGTCCGGAACACCGCCGCCGGCCCGCGCTGCTGGTTGAACGCGTTGACACGGAAGCGGGCGATCTTGGGCAGCTCGAAGGAGAAGTCGGTCTCGAGGAACTCCTCGAACGCCTTCTGCTGCTTGTCGTTCATGATGTCGTAGATCATGCCGTGGACGGTACGGTCGTCCATGGCATCGACATTGATGCGCTTGATCTCCCCGTCGACCCGGATCAGGGGCGGCATCCCCGCGGACAGGTGGAGGTCAGATGCGTTCTTCTTGTAGGCGAAGGCCAGAAGTTCCGAGATATCCATTACACTCTCCTACTCATGCTTCGGCGCCCGTCCCGGACCCCGGTATGTGTGCCGACAGCAACGAGCCCCGGGCTGTTTTCGGCCAGCCCGCTGGGTTATGGTCCCGTTCCAAAGTATAGCGACGCCTGTTGGGTAAACAAGTTGTCCAACGATCAATCAGCCATTAAACAACGATACCAGAAGGTTGTCGCCGATATCGCGGCCGCAGCCCGACAATCGGGCAGAAATCCCGACGAAATCCGGCTGCTGGGGGCCAGCAAGCAGCAGCCGGCCGCCGCCATCCGGGCCCTGGCCGGGCTGGGGCTGCGCGATTTCGGGGAAAACTACGTCCAGGACGGCCTGGACAAGCAGGCGGAGCTCGCCGACTTGCCGCTCACCTGGCATTTCATCGGCCGCATCCAGAGCAACAAGACCCAGGACATCGCCCGGCACTTCGACTGGGCCCACGGCGTGGACCGCCTGAAGGTCGCCCGGCGCCTGTCGGACCAGCGCGAGGCGTCCGAGCCGCTCAGCATCTGCCTGCAGGTGAACATCGACGACGAAGCCAGCAAGGGCGGCCTGCGCCCCGACGAGGTGCTCGAGGTCGCGGCCCCGGTAGCGGAACTGCCGAACGTCCGGCTGCGCGGGCTGATGGCCATACCCAGGCCGGACAACGACCCGGATCGTCAGCGCGCCGCCTTCCGGCGCGTGCGCGAGCTGTTCGACGAGCTGCGCGGCGGGGGCCTCGAGCTGGACACCCTGTCCATGGGCATGACCGCGGACCTCGCGGCGGCTATCGCCGAAGGCGCCACCATCGTACGAATCGGCACGGCCCTGTTCGGCCCGAGACCCGGCTGAAGCCGTGCCGTGGGGGAGAGATAATCACCGAAGGCACTAACGTCGCGGGGGCCCCGAGTGGTCATAACCGGGAACGCAGGTGCCCTGGACCCAATCCGTGCCCCGCTCCCGGCTATTGGGCCATGCTGCGCGTCCCGCAAACACTCCGAATTTCCCGCCGGCAGACATTATCAGACGCTTTGCGACGGCCACTGGAGCTGTGCCGTGGGGGCGTTATGGAGGCCTTTCTCAGTCGCTCCCCGATACTCGCTTGGTGAGAAAGGCCTCCACAACGCCCCTGTCGGACCCC
>JBEPXV010000252.1:0-4180 GCA_041641695.1 Gammaproteobacteria bacterium
TACGCGGGCAAGGCGAAGTCCGTTTACCTGACTGACGATCCGGGCAAGTTGATACTGCATTTTCGCAACGACACCTCGGCGTTCGACGGCGAGAAGATTGAGCAGCTGGACCGCAAGGGCATGGTCAACAACCGGTTCAATGCGTTCATCATGCAGGCCCTGGAGAAAGAAGGCATCGGCACGCATTTCGAGGAGCTCCTGTCCGATGACGAGAGCCTGGTGAAGCGGCTGGACATGATTCCGGTGGAATGCGTGGTCCGGAATTACGCGGCCGGCTCCATCTGCAAGCGTCTGGGGGTCAAAGAGGGGCTCGAGCTGCACACGCCGATCTTCGAGTTCTTCCTGAAGGACGACGCGCGCCACGACCCGATGATCAACGAGTTCCACATCCGGGCCTTCGGTTGGGCGACGGACCAGGAGGTCGAGCGCATGAAGGAGCTGACCTTCCGGGTCAACGAGGTGCTCACGCGGCTGTTCAGGGAGGCCGACATGCTGCTGGTGGATTTCAAGCTGGAGTTCGGCCGCTACGGGGACGATCTGCTGCTGGGCGATGAATTCACGCCGGACGGCTGCCGGATCTGGGATGCGAAAACCCGCGAGAAGCTGGACAAGGACCGGTTCCGCAGGAATCTCGGCAATGTTGTCGAGGCCTACGAGGAAGTCGCCCACCGGCTGGGCGTGCCCGTGGAGGAAGACTGAATCAGCCAGAGGACGCCCGGCACCATGCTGTTCCTCGACGGGCCGCCGGCATACTCCGGTTTCCGGCTCGAGAAGCTCGCCGGGACGATCAGCCGCGAAGTCCCGGCGCTGCGGTCTGTGACCGCACGTTGTATTCACCTGGTATTGCTCGACGCTGAGGCCGGCAATGGGGCGCTGACCCGCGACGAGCGGCAAAAGCTGGACAGGTTGCTGGATTACGGCCCGCGCCGGTCGGCGACGCCGGGCCCGGGCGCCACGCTTATTGTCACCCCACGGGTCGGGACCCGGTCGCCCTGGTCCACCAAGGCGACCGAGATCGTTCATCGCTGCGGCCTGGGCCGCATCCGGAGACTGGAGCGGGGCGTGGTCTGGTCTTTGCACGGGCACGGCGGCACCGACCGCTTCCCGGAGCGTGATTTCGAGGTGTTCAGCCGGCATCTCCACGACCCCATGACGGAATCCGTGTTCCGGAGCCGGGATGCCGCAGCGCACCTGTTCGAGCCGTCCACCCCGGCGCCCCTGCAGACCGTGCCGCTGCTGGAGCAGGGTATCTCGGCCCTGGCGCGGGCCAATGCGGATTGGGGCCTGGCGCTGTCCGATGACGAAATGGATTACCTCGTGGCCCAGTACCGGCGCTTGGACCGCGACCCGACGGACGCCGAGCTGATGATGTTCGCCCAGGTGAACTCCGAGCACTGCCGGCACAAGATCTTCAACGCCGACTGGGTGATCGACGGCGAGCCGAAACCGGGATCACTGTTCTCCATGATCCGGCGCACCCACGAGCGCCATCCCCGCTTCACGCTGTCGGCCTACAGCGACAACGCCGCCGTCATCGAGGGGCTGGACGGCCACCGTTTCCACCCGGCGCCGGACGACCGGGGCTACGGCTACCACGCCGAGCCGGTGCACGTGATGTGCAAGGTGGAAACCCACAACCATCCCACCGCCATCTCACCTTTTGCCGGCGCCGCGACCGGGTCCGGCGGCGAGATCCGGGACGAGGGCGCCACCGGCACCGGTGGCAAGCCCAAGGCCGGCCTGACGGGATTCACGGTTTCGAATCTGCGCATACCCGGCGACCCCATGCCCTGGGAGGACGAGGAGCGGGCGCCCGCGCGGATCGCCTCGCCGTTGAAGATCATGCTCGACGGTCCCATCGGCGGCGCTTCGTTCAACAACGAGTTCGGCCGCCCCAACATCGGCGGCTACTTCAGGACCTTCGAGCTGAGCGTCGGCGATGCCCATCGCGGCTATCACAAGCCGATCATGATTGCCGGCGGCCTGGGCAACATGAAGGCAGAGCATGTCGCCAAGCGGGGCATCCCCGCCGGTGCCTGTATCGTGGTCCTCGGCGGTCCCGCGATGCTGATCGGCCTGGGGGGCGGGGCGGCGTCCAGCGTCAAGTCGGGCTCGAGCAGCGAGGAGCTGGACTTCGCCTCGGTGCAGCGCGGCAACCCCGAGATGCAGCGGCGCTGCCAGGAGGTCATAGACCGTTGCTGGGAGCAGGGCGCCGGGAACCCCATCATGTCCATCCATGATGTCGGTGCCGGCGGGCTGTCGAACGCGCTCCCCGAGCTCGTGCACGACGCGGGCCGCGGCGGGCATTTCCACTTGCGTCGGATTCTCAGCGACGAGCCCGGCATGTCGCCGATGCAGATCTGGTGCAACGAGGCGCAGGAGCGCTACGTGCTGGCGGTGGACCCGGCCGCCCTGGGCCGCTTCGAGGCCATCTGCCGACGCGAGAAAGCTTTGTATGCGGTGGTGGGCCGGGCCACGGAGGACCAGCGTCTGGTGCTGGAAGACGACTGCCAGGAGGCGCAGGAGGGTGCGGATGCGCGGCCCATCGATATCGACATGCCGCTGCTGTTCGGCAAGCCGCCGAAAATGACCCGAGAGGTCGCATCGCGGCCGTTTGCGGGGGAGTCTCTGGATCTCGGGGACACAACGGTGGAAGAGGCGCTGGAGCGCGTGCTGCGTCTGCCCACCGTCGCTGACAAGTCGTTCCTGGTGACTATCGGCGACCGGAGTGTGACCGGTCTCATCAACCGCGACCCCATGGTGGGCCCCTGGCAGGTTCCGGTGGCGGATGCCGCGGTGACCCTCGCCGGTTACCGGGGGTATCACGGCGAGGCGATGGCCATGGGGGAGAGGCCGCCGCTGGCCCTGATATCCGGGCCAGCCAGCGGCAGAATGGCGGTGGCGGAAGCCCTGACCAATCTGCTGTCCGTGCCCGTGCCGCGGCTGGACCGGGTGCGCCTGTCCGCCAACTGGATGGCGGCGGCCGGCTCCCCGGGGGAGGACGCGATCCTCTACGAGACCGTCGAGGCGGTGAGCGATTTCTGCGTGGCGCTCGGGGTGTCCATTCCGGTAGGCAAGGATTCCATGTCCATGCGCACGGCCTGGGAGGACGCGGGTACATCACGCGAGGTGATCGCGCCGTTATCCCTGGTCGTCACGGCGTTCGCCGTGCTGGAGGACGTGCGCGGAACGCTGACCCCCCAGCTCGCCGCGGAGCCGGACACTGTCCTGCTTCTGCTCGATCTCGGCGAGGGCCGGAACCGGCTGGGCGGCTCGGCGCTGGCCCAGGTTTACGGCCAGCTTGGCAATGAAGCGCCGGATATCGACGACGCCTCGTTGCTCTTGCGGCTGGCGGACGCCCTGGCTGCCCTGAAGGAAGCGTCGCTGGTGCTCGCCTACCATGACCGCTCGGACGGCGGCCTGATCGGGGCTCTGCTCGAGATGGCCTTTGCGGGGCGCGCCGGGCTGGATGTCGACGTCGGCGCGGCAGGCGACCCGCTGGCGGCGTTGTTCAGCGAGGAGATCGGTGTGGTTCTCCAGGTGCGTCGCCGGCACCTGGACCGGGTTCATGAGATCTGCGCAAACCACGGGCTCGGCGGCCTGTGCCGCGAGGTGGCGGCGGTCCGTACCGATGCTCGCGTCCGCGTCCGCGCGGGCGGGCGCGTGCTCGTGGACCGTCCGCGCATCGAGCTGCACCGGCTCTGGTCGCGCACCAGCTGGCGCATGCAGAGGCTGCGGGACAATCCGGACTGCGCGGACGCCGAGTACGACCGCCTCCTGGATGACCGGGACCCCGGCCTGTCGGCCTCGTTGACGTTCGAGCTGAAGGACGCGGTGCCCGCGGTGGTCACCGGACCGGCGCGGCCGCGGGTGGCGATCCTGCGCGAGCAGGGCGTCAACGGCCAGGTGGAGATGGCCGCCGTATTCGACCGGGTCGGCTTCGAGGCGGTGGACGTGACCATGACGGACATCGTGCAGGGTACGGCGCGGCTTGACGGATTCCGCGGCATCGTGGCCTGCGGCGGCTTCTCCTATGGGGACGTGCTGGGTGCGGGCGGCGGCTGGGCCAAGTCGATCCTGTTCGATGACGCGCTGCGCGGGCAGTTCGAGCGCTTCTTCCAGGATACCGGCACCTTTGCGCTGGGCGTATGCAATGGCTGCCAGGTCTTCGCGCAGCTGC
>JBEPXV010000253.1:0-4137 GCA_041641695.1 Gammaproteobacteria bacterium
GGCATGGCCGGTAAGGGATTTCGTCGAGCTGACCGGCGGCATGCTGTCTCCGAACACTTCCTGTATCGCCTCCAGCTCTTTCAGGTCGCCGACCGGCGTGCTGGTGCCATGGGCGTTGATGTAGTCCACCCCCCCGTCGAGCCCTTCCATGGCCTGCCGCATGCACCGCACCGCCCCCTCGCCGGACGGCTGCACCATGTCCGCGCCGTCCGATGTGGCGCCGTAGCCTGTCAGCTCGCCGTAGATCTTCGCGCCGCGCGCGCGGGCGTGCTCCAGCTCCTCCATGATCAGCACACCGCCGCCGCCGGAGATCACGAAACCGTCGCGGTCCACGTCATAGGGCCTGGAGGCGCTGCCCGGCCGGTCGTTATAGCCGCTCGACAGGGCGCCCATGCCGTCGAACAGCACGCTCATGGTCCAGTGGATCTCCTCGCCGCCGCCGGCGAATACCATGTCCTGCTTGCCGAGCTGGATCAGCTCCGCCGCGTGCCCGATGCAGTGGGCGCTGGTGGCGCAGGCCGAGCTGATGCTGTAGCTCATGCCCTTGATCCTGAAGGCCGTCGCCAGGCAGGCGGGAATCGTGCTCGCCATGGTCCGCGTCACCATGTACGGACCGACCCGCCGGACGCCGCGGCTGCGCAGGGTATCCGCCGCGTGCACGATGTTCTCTGGCGAGCCGCCGCCGGAGCCGCAGATCAGGCCGACCCTGGGATCCGATATGGCGGATTCGGACAGGCCCGCGTCCTCGATGGCCTGCTGCATGGCCAGGTAGTTGAAGGCCGCGGCGTCCCCCATAAAACGCTTCAGCTTGCGGTCGATCATGGCGTCAAGATCGAGATCGATGGTGCCTTCAATTCGGCTCCTGAGGCCCATCTCCTCGTAGGCGGGCTGGTAGGCGATCCCGGAGCGCCCGGACTCGAGGCTCTCGCGCACCTCCCCGGTATCGGCGCCGATGCTGGACACGATGCCCATGCCGGTAACCACTACGCGGCGCATGGCGACTCCCGGTATCTGTATTCGAGCTGTTGGACGGTCACGTGCATATCAGCGGATTATCACTCCGGCCGGCGCGGGCCGGCTTTGACGCAGATCATTTCGGGCACAGTTCGAAAACCCGCCGGAAATCCCCGGATCACCGGGCCGGCGGCATACTCATTCATCGGGCGCCTCGCCGGGCGCAGTCTCGGTGAAAAGACCCACCCGCAGGTCGCTGGCGACGTAAATCTCGCGCCCGTCGGCCTCCACTGTGCCGTCGGCGATTCCCATGTACAAGCGCCGCATCACCACGCGTTTCAGGTCGATCCGGTAACGCACCAGGCGCGCGCCGGGAACGATCTGGCCCGAGAACTTGACATCGCCGGCGCCCAGCGCCCGGCCGCGGCCGGGCCCGCCGCACCATCCCAGGTAGAACCCGACCATCTGCCACAAGGCATCCAGCCCCAGGCACCCCGGCATCACCGGGTCGCCCGGAAAATGGCACTCAAAAAACCACAGGTCCGGGTTTACATCAAGCTCCGCGGTCACCGTGCCCTTGCCGTGGCTGCCGCCGGAGTCATCGATCCAGGTGATCCGGTCGAACATCAGCATCGGGGGCGCGGGGAGCTGCGCATTGCCGGGGCCGAAGAGCTCTCCCCGAGAGCAGGCCAGCAGTTCATCGTAGTCGTAGCTGTTCTTATTGGGCATGGACGCTTCAGCCGTGGGCAAAGGGCTAGCCTATCGTGGCCCGGTGAAAAATCAAGGGACGCAGCGCCGCGGGCACGGCCGGATAAGCTGCGCGTTGCATAGCGGGCCGGCTACAGGAGCCAGTAGAGCGCGGCGGGTATTGTAACCACCGCCGCAAGATTTCCGATCATCACGATCGACGCCACCTTCTCCGGCTCCTGCCGGAACTGCTCGGCGAACAGGTAGTTCAGCACCGCGGGCGGCAGGGCGCCGAACAGAATCAGCTGCCCGGTCTGCAGGTCCGGCAGGCCCAGCAGCGGCGCAGTGACCAGGGCGACGGCCACGCCGGTCACGGGACACACGACGGCGCTGATCAGCCCGATGCGCCATTCGCCCCAGTCGATATCCACCAGCCGCACGCCGAGTGAGAACAACAGCAGGGGAATGGATATGTTGCCGACCATCTCGATGGGCAGTGACAGGGCCGCCGGCAGCGACAATTCGGCGACACTGAAAGCCATCCCGGCCAGGGTCGCCAGCACGACCGGGGACTTTAGAACATGCCACGGCCGCACCGTGTGGTCGAGGAAATACCGGCCCAGGGTAAAGTGCAGCATGTTCTCCACTACCAGGAAAATCACGGCGATGGACAGCGCGGCGTCGCCGTACGCCAGCACCATCAATGGCAGGCCGAGGTTGCCGACGTTGGTGAACATCATCGGCGGGACGAAGGTGCGCCACTCCAGTCGCAGCACCCGGGCAAGCGGATAGGCCAGGCACCCCGAGCCGAGCATCACGATCAGGCAGCCCAGGGCAATCAGCGAAAAATCGGCGAACTCGAAATCGCGGCGCGACAATGCATAGAAAATGAGCGCCGGAACGAACACGTCCATGTTGATCTGGTTGACCACGCTCATGTCCGGCCGCTTGTACCGGCCGTACGCGTAGCCCAGCAGCGCGATCAGAAAGATCGGCAGGACGATGGAAAGAATACGAAGGGTCACGGACGAACAGCGGCGTTTCCGATTCCGGGCATGGGTGCGGTGGAATCATCCCGTTGCACGCCGGGACGGCGTCGCACGGGGCTCGACGGTCCGCGGTGCCGGCCGCCGATGGGGATAGCCACGGTCACGGGTGTTCAGACCTTGACGATCTTCATGGTGTTGGTGCCGCCGGCCACGCCGGTGACGTCACCCATGGTGACCGCCACGTTGTCGTCCTTGTCGACGAGATTCAGGCGCCGCAGCTCGCGGATCATATGCTGCTCGGATTCCCCGATGCTCAGGTCCGTGTTGTCGAAGTACATCGGATACACGCCCCGGTACAGGG
Source organism: Gammaproteobacteria bacterium (assembly GCA_041641695.1). Lineage (GTDB taxonomy): Bacteria > Pseudomonadota > Gammaproteobacteria > Arenicellales > JAANXG01 > JAANXG01. The sequence continues at coordinate 2,992 of JBEPXV010000253.1, forward strand.
TCACGCGCTGCAGTGTGCGGGTGCGGCGCGACATGGCGACGATGGGGATGCCGGAGCTGATCCTGGACATCAGTTTGGCGGTCATGCCGGACTCGGTCATGGCCACGATGGCTTTGACGTCGAAGTGGTTCGCCACGTACATCGAAGCCATGGCGATGGCTTCCTCGACGTTCTCGAACTCCGCGTCCAGGCGATGGTTGGACATCATTGTGACGCGCTGGCGCTCGGCGCCGCGGCAGATGCGATCCATAGCCTCGATCACCTTGGCCGGGTGCTTGCCCACCGCCGTCTCGCCCGACAGCATCACCGCGTCGGTGCCGTCGATGACCGCGTTGGCCACGTCCATGACCTCGGCCCGTGTGGGCTGGGGGCTCTCGACCATGGACTGCATCATCTGGGTGGCGGTGATCACCGCGCGGTTGTGGCCGCGGGCCCGCCGGATGATGCGCTTCTGCATGCCCACCAGCTCGGCATCGCCGATCTCCACGCCGAGGTCGCCCCGGGCCACCATGACCCCGTCGGCGGCATGTATGATCTCGTCGACGTTGTCGATGGCCTCGGCCCGCTCGATCTTGGCAATGACGTGCGCCTGGCCGCCCGCGTCCTGGATAAGCGCGCGGGCGCGCTCGACTTCCGATGCGTCCCGCACGAAGGACACGGCGATGAAGTCGGCGTCGAGCTCCACGGCAAACCCGATGTCTTCCTTGTCCTTGTCGGTCAACGCTTCGGCCGATATGCCCCCGCCCTGCCGGTTCAGGCCCTTGCTGTCGGACAGGACACCGCCGTTGATGACGCGGCAGGTCAGCCTGCCGTCCCGCACCGACAGCACCTCCATGGTCAGGTTGCCGTCGTCCAGGAGCAGGGTGTCCCCCGCGCTCACGTCGCGGTCCAGGTTCTTGTAGGTCACGCCCACCTGGTGCCGGTCGCCGGCGTCGGCGGCCAGCGTGGTGTCCAGCACGAACTCGTCGCCGTCCACCAGCTTCACCGGGCCGTCCCGGAAACGCTCGATGCGGATTTTGGGCCCCTGCAGGTCCACCATCACCGCGACATGCCGGTTGTGGCGCGCGGCCAGCTCGCGCAGCTTGTCCACGCGCGACTCGTGATCCGCGGTGCGGCCGTGGGAGAAGTTGATCCGCGCCACATCCA
>JBEPXV010000254.1:0-4133 GCA_041641695.1 Gammaproteobacteria bacterium
AGGTCCGCAGCCGCGCCGCTTCCTGCTCGTCGCTCACCCATACGCCATCGCTGTCCGCCCCCTTGGCCCGATAGCAGGCCGAGTCGGCCCGCGCCAGCAGCTCGGAGCTGGACTTGGTCTGCGCGTTCACCGGCGCGAGCCCCACGCTCATGCCGATGTTGAAACGCCGGTCTTCCCAGATGAAATCATGCGTCCGGATACTCGTCGAGATCCGCAGGGCGATCGCCTTGGCCCGCTCGATATCCGTGTTTCGCAGCAGGAGTCCGAATTCGTCGCCGCCGATGCGGCCGAGCAGGTCGTGCTCGGTTATCTGGTCCTGCACCTTCTCCACGATGATCTTCAACAGCTGGTCCCCGGCGGCGTGGCCCAGGGTGTCGTTCAGAAGTTTGAACTTGTCCAGATCCACGTAGCACAGCACGTGCTCCGTCCGATGGGCACGGGCATCCGCCACGGCCTCGTCGAGACAACGCTCGAACTCGCGCCGGTTCACCGTTCCGGTCAGCGAGTCCCGGGTCGCCTGATATGCGATGCGCTCGGTGAGCCGGCGCTGCTCGGTGATATCGCGACCCACGCCCCGGTAGCCCCGGAAATTGCCCTGGTGGTCGAAGAACGGCGAAGCGCGGTCGTGAATGATCACCTCGCGGCCGTCCTCCCGCATCACGGAGTACTCGACCATGCTGTCCCAGTAGTTGCGCAGTGTGCGCAGGTGGACGGCCGGGTTCAGGGCCTTGTATATACCCTTGAGAAAGAGCTGCTCCCGGGTGCGGCCGACGATCTGGTCGTCCGGGATGCCGGTGATCTGGCGGTGCACGTCGGACACGTAAGTGATAACAAGGTTCTCGTCGGTCTCCCAGAACCAGTCCGCCGCGATCTCGGCGAAATCCCGCAGGCGTCCTTCGCTCTCGCGCAGGGCGTTCTCCGCCTGTTTGCTCTCGGTGACATCGGTGACGATGGCGCCGAGGCCGACCACCTCGTCCTTGTCCCGGATGGGGAACTTCAGGGTATACAGGATATGAGGCGCGCCGTCCGGCGGGTTGTTGAGATAAACATGATCCACGCGCGAGACATCGCGGCCGGTGGTGAGAACTTCGAGGTCGTGAGCCCGGATCTTGTCGGCCAGCTCCTGGTAGTGGACATCATGGGGCAGCTTGCCGCGCACATCAGCGTCGCGGACATTGAACTGTGTCTCGAACTGCCGGCTGACCTTGACGTAGCGGCCCTCTCTGTCCTTGAGGTAGATCTCGGCCGGTGAGTGCTCGAATATGGCCGTAAGCTGGTTCTCGCTTTCGCGCAGCGCCGCTTCCGTCGCCTTCAGCCCGGAGATGTCCTGAGCCTGGATGACGATGTTCTGGACCTTGCCGCGCTCGTCTTTCTCGGGCATCACGTCCACCAGCACCGTGACGATGCGGCCGTCCCGGTGCGCGTACTGCCGCTCGCTCTGGTAGCCCTGGTGCCGGTGGTCGAAAATCGCGTCGAGGCGCTCGAAAACGTCCTTCCGGTCTTCATCGCGGATGGCGACAGAGGCATGCACCCCCAGCAGTTCCTCCTTGTCGTAGCCCAACAGGTCGCAGTAACTCCGGTTGACCTTGAGGAAGCGGCCGTCCGGGGCGATAACGGCCTTGGCGACCCGACCGTGCTCGAACAGGTTTCGATATCGCTTTTCGCTGGTTCTCAGGGCCCGGACGAACTCCGGCGACTCGGAGACCTCGGAGACCAGGCACACGAGATATTCGAGGCGGTCGCCGTGGAACACCGGTGCGATATGCCAGGAAACCGAGGCGACTCCGCCGTCGGGCGCGTAGATCGTCCCGGTGCTCCGGTAGGTGCGCCCGTCCCGGCAGCACGTCTCTATGGCGGTGAGCTCGTCGTCGGCGGCAGCATCCGGATGCACGGTAGTCAACGGCTGATGAACGAGGTCCGATGGGCGACGGCCGCAGGCCGACGCAAAGGCATCATTGAGGTAGATGATCCTTGGACCGGGACCCTGAAAACCTGAATCCGTAACGACTACGGGTTCGCTCAGGTAATCGAATATGGCGAAGGCGTGTCCTTCGTCGTTTGTTCCGTCCACATCGGTAATCGCGTTGAATATCGCAATGAATGAGCGGCGCTGCAATTTAGAATAGCAGAATATCCGGACGCGGTCTGTGCGTGCTTTGACCCCGCCGGCAGGGCCGTGGCCCGGCCATCAGCATACGGGAGCGGCCGCCGCCGCGTCCCTGTAGCTCGGACTTCAATCCCGACATATGCATCCACGGGCACCGCACATCGCTGAGTCGACACGGCAAAGGGAGGGTTTCGGGCAGGCAGCGAGGTTGTGCGACGGATTGTTTCCGGAGCCGCGAATCTTCAACAATCGGCGGATATCAAACCCTTGGCGCGCCGGGGTCGGCTGCGCGCCACATGTACCAGCTCGCGACCGAGCGGTAGGGACGCCAGCGGTCGCCGTGAACCGTGAGCTGTTCCTGCGTCGGCAGCTCCGGCCGCCGGTAGGTGATCTGGAATCCCTTGCGCACGCCCAGGTCCCCCGCCGGCAGCACGTCTGGCCGGCCGAGATGAAAGATCAGCAGCATTTCCACGGTCCAGCGGCCGATTCCCCGGACGTGGGTGAGCGATTCGATAATTTCCTCGTCCGAAAGAGATCTCATCCGGCGGGCGTCCGGAAGGGCGCCGTCCGCGTACTTCGCGGCGAGGTCGTGCACTGCGGCGACCTTGGCCCGCGAGAGCCCCGCACCCCGCAGCGCATCGGGGCTGGTATTCAGGACGGCGGGGGCGGTGATGCGTCCCCGCGGGAACAGGGCGCGGGTTCGCTGGTAAATGCTTTGCGCCGCTTTGCCGGAGAGCTGTTGGGAGACGATCGCCGAGTACAAGGCGTGAAACGGCGTGTGGAACGACCGGTGCCGGATCTCGAATGGGCCGGATTTGTCGATCAGCCGGGCCAGTTTCCTGTCCCGGGATCGCAGGTGATCGATGGCTGTTTCGGCGTCATATGGGAGCATGTCGTGGTCTCGGGCTGGCCGGCGCGGCGGTACAGAAAATCGCTTGAAACCGCGGAATTGCGAGCTTGTCCTGTCCAATTGGACGTTCGTCGACTATTATACAGGTCGCAGTTGATTAGCCTTTCCCGACGTTGTTTACTTCGCCCGAAGCCCGGAGAGGGGCCGTTCCATGTGGTCAGATAAGCCTTCAACCGATAAGTTCGAAACCGCCGCACCGTCGGAGACGGATACGGTGATTGATATCACGCAGCGCGGGCGGGACAATGTGCCGCGGGGCATTACCGGAGGCCTGCGGGTAGCCGGCCGGATCGAGGGCCGCGGGGATCTGTTCATTTCCGGCGAGGTCCAGGGGTCGGTGTTTCTCCCCGATTGCGCGGTCCAGGTCGGCCGCGATGCGAACGTCAGGGCGGACATGAACGCCCGAGTTATCGAGATCGAGGGCAGGGTCACCGGCGACCTGACCGCTTCGGAGCGCATCGCGATCAGGAACTCCGCCGTCGTGACGGGCGACATTGTCTCGCCCCAGATCCAGATTGATGAGGGCTCCCGGTTCAAGGGATCGGTGGAGATGCGGGAGCCCGAAGCCGGGCGGGACCCGGCGGCCGAACCACGGCTTGCCGGCGACGCAGAGTCCCGGCGCTACCAGGCGGCGAATGAATAGCCGCATCCATTGCGACACAGGTCCTGAGCAACATTGCAAAACAGCCAACTGCTCCACAAGCGAAGCTCTATGAGCCTTCCCGAAGAGGTTGAAGACCCCGGCGAGGAATTCACCTCGGGGATACTCCCGGTGATCTGCCGGCGGATCGACGCGGAGCCGGGATGCAACCTCGTCGATCTTGGGACCTCGTCCACGGATAACTGCATGATCTTCTCGCGTGCCGGCGCGAAAGTATTCATCGACACCAGCCGCAGGAATCTGCGCTCGGAAGTGGCCCTGAAAAGCGACCTCACGCCCGCGGACATCGACGAGATTTTCGACTACTGCCCGGAAGCCATTGATGTTCTGTTGTTCTGGAACATCCTGGACTACCTGTCGCTCGAGGCCATCGATCACCTCATGGGCCGGATCTGCGGGGTGATGCGCCCCGGGGGGCTGCTCTATGCCATGGTGTCGCAGCAGTACTATATCCC
>JBEPXV010000255.1:0-4124 GCA_041641695.1 Gammaproteobacteria bacterium
CCTGGCCACCCCCCTGGCCACCTTGGGCACCCTGGCCCTGGGAACGGCCGCGCGGCTGGCCGCGTCGCTGCCCGTTGCCGCCGCGGCCGCGCGAGCCGCCGGCGCCGCCGCTGTCCTCGCGGCTGGACTGTTCCTTGCCGCCGGCCTGGCTGTCGCTCCGGGGCTTCTGTTCGTCTTCGCTGGTGTCCCTGGCCGGCTTGTTGAACAAGGACTTGAACAGGCGCGTGACCACGCCGCCTTCCGGCTCGGCCTGCTTCTCGGCTTCCTTGCGGTAGGAGGGCGGGGTGGTGGCCGTTACGTGCTCCGGGCCCACGGCCGCCTTCTCCTGGCGCTGCTTGATGAAGTAGTTGCCTTCGTCCAGTTCGTTTTCGTCCTTCTCCCGCTCGATCTGGTAGCTCGACATGCCCTGGTAGTCCGACAGGTCCTCGCCGCGCAGGCGCTTGATCTGGAAATGCGGCGACTCGAGCTCCGGGCTGGGAATGATGATCACCGCGTTGCCCAGCCGTGTTTCCAGAGAGTAGATCTCGTTGCGCTTCTCGTTGAGAAGATAGGTCGCGATGTCGATCGGCAGGTGCGCGTGGATGGCTTCGGTGTTCTCCTTCAGGGCCTCTTCTTCGAGGATGCGGAGAATGTGCAGGGCCGACGAGGCGACCCCGCGGATATGCCCGGTGCCGTCACAGCGGGGGCAGGCCACATAGTTGGCCTCGCCGATGGAGGCCCGCAGGCGCTGGCGGGACATCTCCAGCAGCCCGAAGCGGGAGATCCGCCCGGTCTGCACGCGGGCCCGGTCCACCTTCAGCGCTTCCTGGAGGCGGTTCTCCACCAGGCGCTGGTTCTTGTTCGAGGTCATGTCGATGAAGTCGACGACGATCAGGCCGCCGAGATCCCGGATGCGAAGCTGCCGGGCGATCTCGTCCGCCGCTTCGAGATTGGTGGCAAGCGCCGTTTCCTCGATATCGGCGCCCTTGGTGGCGCGGGCGGAGTTGATGTCGATGGTGACCACGGCTTCGGTGTGGTCAATGACCACCGCACCGCCCGACGGCAGACTCACCTTGCGGGAGAACACCGCCTCGATCTGGTGCTCGATCTGGAAGCGCGAGAACAGCGGCACCGAATCCTTGTAATGCTTGAGCTTCGTGCGGCTCTGCGGCATGACCTGCTCCATGAACCGGCTGGCGCGCTCGTAGATCTCCTCGTCGTCGATGAGGATCTCGGCGAAGTCGTTGCGCAGATAGTCGCGGATGGCGCGCACCACCAGGTTGGTTTCCTGGTAGACCAGGAACGGCGCGGGGCGCTCGTCGATGGCCTTGCGGATGGCTTCCCAGAGCTGCAGCAGGAAATCGACGTCCCACTGCAGATCCTCCAGGGTCTTGCCGATGCCGGCGGTGCGGGCGATCAGGGCATGCTCCGTGGGCACGTTGAGCTGGCCCATGTGCTCGCGCAGCTCCGCGCGGTTGTCGCCCTCGATGCGCCGGGAGATGCCGCCGCCCTTGGGGTTGTTGGGCATCAGGACCATGTAGCGGCCGGCGAGGCTGATGAAGGTGGTCAGCGCGGCGCCCTTGTTGCCGCGTTCCTCCTTCTCGACCTGCACCGGGAGCTCCTGACCTTCCTTGATGACGTCCTGAATCTTCAGCTGCGCCATCGGGGTCTTGGGGGAGTAGTCCTGGAAGTAGGCGCGGGAGATTTCCTTCAGGGGCAGGAAGCCCTGGCGCTCGGAGCCATAGTCCACGAACGCCGCCTCGAGACTGGGCTCGACGCGGGTGACCTTCCCCTTGTAGATGTTGCCTTTTTTCTGGTGGTGGACCGAGGATTCGATATCCAGGTCCAGCAGCTTCTGTCCGTCAACAATAGCGACGCGCAACTCTTCCGGGTGAGTTGCGTTGAACAGCATTCTTTTCACGATTCATTCCTCGCGACCCCAGCGCGAGGATGACGAACAATACCGGTACAGCTTGATTACGGCCGCACCGAGGACACCTTTTCACAGCGCGGGCACGGGTTGGGGCCCGCTATGCCTATCAGCTCGGTTTCGGTTGTGTCTCCACAACACGTTGGAAATCAGGTAACTTCCTGGTTTCGCCTTGCTCGTGCGTCCTCCCGGGCCGAGTAGCCCCTTCTTGCTCTATCATCCCTTCCACTCGGGTCGAGTGTTGTGCGCCGGAGGGGTCGGGCTCCGCGCGCGTTGCGTAAATTCGATCCGGTATTGAGCTTGTGACCCTGAAACCGCACTACGGCGCTACGATACGGCTGGAGCGCCCCGGACCCCGGTCCGGCGGCTGCCGGTATACCCGGTCCGCCGTCACCTTAAACTCTTCAAGTTAATCAACGACTTACCTGCTTGTTCATCTGCAGGCCGTCGCAACGGCTTAGTTGAGTAATCACTTCACATTTCACCGTTAAGTTAGAATATAGCAAGCAAAAATCGAATGAGCAATTTGTCGGAATCCAGCTCCCAGAAGTCTCCCGGCGGCCCGCGGGTTCGCCACGTTACCGTGACCGCCGAGCAAGCGGGCCAGCGCCTGGACAACTTCCTCATCCGGGAGCTCAAGGGGCTGCCCCGGAGCCGGGTGTACCGCCTGGTGCGCAAGGGGGAAGTGCGCGTCAACCTGGGCCGGGTGGATGCCCGCTATCGCCTGCAAAGCGGCGACCGGGTGCGCATTCCCCCGGTGCGGCTGGGCGCCGCCCCGTCGCACCGGGTGCCCGCGGACCTGGAAACGGGCCGGATCCTGTTCGAGGACGAGCACCTGCTGGTCCTGGACAAGCCCGCCGGGGTGGCCGTGCACGGCGGGACGGGGATCAGCGCGGGCGTCGTCGAGGCGCTGCGCGCCCGCCGCCCCGGGATACCCTTCCTGGAGCTGGTCCACCGCCTGGACCGCGACACCTCGGGGTGCCTCATGCTGGCCAAGAGCCGCGCGGCGCTCACCGGGCTGCATGCCGCGCTGCGCCGGGACGAGACCGGACCGCCGATCACCAAGCATTATGTCGCGCTGGTCAAGGGCCGGCCGGCGCGGCGGCGCATCGAGGTCCAGGCCGGCCTGCAACGGAACACCGTGCGGGGCGGCGAGCGCATGGTTTCGGTTTCCGGGGACGGCGACGCGGCCGAATCGGTTTTCCGGCTGCGTCGGCCGGGCCCGGTCTGCAGCGAGGTGGAGATCGAGCTGGTGACGGGGCGCACCCACCAGGCCCGAGTGCACGCCGCCCATATCGGCCATCCGATCGCAGGAGACCGCAAGTACGGCGACCGTGAGCTCAACAAGCGGGCCCGTGCCGCCGGCCTGAAGCGCCTGGCGCTGCATGCCCACACGCTGGCGTTCACGCATCCGGTGACCGGGGAGGCTTGCCGGGTCGAGGCGTCGGTGCCCACGGTCTTCGCCGAGGCGTACCAGGGGCTGAACCCATGACGGCGGCGCGGCGTTACCGGATGGTGGTGTTCGACTGGGACGGGACCCTGATGGATTCCGCGGCCAAGATCGTCAACTGTTTCCGCGCCGCGGCCCGGGACGTGGGGGCGCCCCTGCCGTCGCCGGACGCGGTGCGCGGCATCATCGGCCTGGGTCTCAGCGAGGCGCTGGCGCAGCTGTTCCCGGGGGCCGACGACGATCAGCGGCGTCGCCTGACGGAGGCGTACCGGGATCATTTCCTGGAGCGCGACGCCACTCGCACGGGGCTGTTTCCCGGCGTCCCGGAAGGGCTCGCGACGCTCAAGGGGGAGGACTTCGTGCTGGCCGTCGCCACCGGCAAGGCGCGCCGCGGCCTGGACCGCGTCCTGGCGGAGACGGCGACCCGGCACCTGTTCGCCGCCAGCCGCTGCGTCGACGAGGCGGTCTCCAAGCCCCACCCGCAGATGCTGTGGGACATACTCGGCCACACAGGGATCGACGCCCGCGAGACGCTGATGGTGGGGGACACCACCTTCGACCTGCAAATGGCCGCCGCGGCCGGCATGGACGCGCTCGCCGTGAGCTACGGGGCGCATCCCGTCGAGCCGCTGCTGGCCGAGAATCCGCGGGACTGCCTGGACGACTTCGACGAGGTGGTGCGATGGATCCGGACAAGCTGATCGGTGCCAGCGACGCCCTGGCCGAGCGCGGGCCCGGCATCCGGTTCCAGGTGGCCGAGGCGGG
>JBEPXV010000256.1:0-4115 GCA_041641695.1 Gammaproteobacteria bacterium
GAAAGAACTTTTTTTTGGAAAATCCGCAAAATAAGGCGCTTTTTTTGCCTTTTCGCGGATACGCTGGACTCCATCGTTTCAATCACGTTAGCCTTTCACGACTCGCCTATGACTAGCTTGGGCTTAGAGTCTCGCGGGGCTTGCACATCCGGATTTGTCTGTTGCATCCCCGTATTCAGTTGAATAACCAAACGAGGAGCTTGAAAATGAAAAAATCGCTTATTACAAGCGTTGTCGCCGCGGCGATCGGGTCGGCCATGCTGGTGGGCCAGTCGGCGCAGGCCGCAACCTGGAAATACGCCATGGAGGAATCTCTGGAAGACGTCCAGGGTGTCTTCGCACAGAAGTTCAAGGAGCATGTCGAAGCCAACTCGGACCACGAAGTGCAGCTTTTCCCCTACGGTACGCTGGGCGAGTCGGACGACATCATGGAGCAGACCCGGGCGGGCATCCTGCAGTTCGTTGACCAGTCGCCGGGCTTCAGCGGCGCCTGGCTTCCGGAAGCACAGGTGTTCTTCGTGCCGTATCTCCTGCCGCAGGACCAGGATCACCTGGCCCGCTTTTTCAAGGAAAGCAAGGCCATCCACGAGGATTTCGAGGAGTTGTACGCGGAGCAGGGACTCGAGCTCCTGGAGATGTTCCCGGAGGGAGAGTTCGCGATGACCACCAAGGAACCGATCGAAACCTGCGAGGACCTGAACGAGGTCAAGTTCCGCGTCATGACCAATCCGCTTCTGGTGGAAACCTACAAGGCTTTCGGCGCCACGCCCACGCCGCTGCCCTGGGGCGAGGTCTACGGCGCGCTGCAGACCAACATCATCCAGGGGCAGGAAAATCCGGCGTTCTGGCTGTACTCCACCGGACTGTACGAGGTGGTCAATCACATCACCTACACCGGCCACAACCAGTACACAACGGCGGTGATGGCCAACAAGGAGTTCTATGACGGCCTCGACGCCGATACCCAGCAGCTCATCGAGGACGCCTCCGATGTGGCCTTCGATCACACCATCGAGTTCCAGGAAATGGCCAATGAGCGGGAGCTGGACAAGATCCGTGAAGATGCGCCCGACGTGACGATCACGCGGCTCAGCCCGGAGCAGCAGGAGTGCTTCCGCGAAGCCGCCAAGGAAGTGGAGCAGGAGTACATCGAGATGACGGGCGAGAGCGGCGAGGCCATACTCGAGCAGCTCAAGGCCGATCTCGAAGCAACAAAGTAGGGACCCGTAACCGGGCAGAACTATAATAAGTGACCAACGACCCATGCGGCGGCGCGGGAGGTGGACTATGGTCCGCCTCCCGTTGCCGTTCCCGGGTACTAAACAAGGCGCGCCACCACGGGAGGGAGTAAATGTCGACCGACGACAAGAATAATCCGCACGCGTCGAGTCTGCCGGGACCCCTCGGCTGGATCGACTCGCTGATCAGCCGGTTTGAATCGTTCGCTCTGGCGGCGGGCGTTCTGCTCATGGCTTTCAATACCTGCGCCAACGTGATCGGGCGGTTCGGTTTTGGCCACAGTTTTTTCTTCACCGGGGAGCTGAACCGGGCCATTATCATCCTGGTTACCTTTGCCGGCATCGGCTACGCGGCCCGTCACGGTCGGCATATAAGAATGTCGGCGATATACGATGCGCTGCCGTTTATCGGGCGAAAGATAATGATGATTATCATAGCCATCGTAACGTCGGTGGCCATGTTCGCGTTGTGCTATTTCTCGGTGATCTATATCTCCGACGTCGCCGAGTCCGCCCGTGTACTGCCGGCGCTGCAGGTTCCGGTCTGGTGGATCTACATATGGGTTCCTCTCGGTTTTTTCGTTACCGGAACCCAGTATGCGCTGACCGCCGTCAAGAATATCGTGGAAAAGGATGTCTACCTCTCGACCAACGTCGTGGAAGGATACGAAGAAACAGAAATCGAAGTCTGACGCCGGGGAGAATATAAGAATGGCAACGGTATTGATGTTGACGATGATTGCCCTGCTGCTGCTGGGCTTTCCCATGATGATTCCCCTGATCGTGGCGGCATTCATCGGCTTCTTCGAGATGTTCGGCGGGATGAGCAAGATGGACTTCATGGTCCAGCAGTTCCTGGCGGGCATACGGCCGGCGTCCCTGATCGCGGTGCCGATGTTCATTCTCGCCGCCGATATCATGACCCGCGGCCAGTCCGCGGACCGGCTGATCGAGATGGTCATGAAATTTATCGGCCACGTGAAAGGCGGACTGGCGGTTAGTACCGCCACGGCGTGCACGTTGTTCGGCGCGGTGTCCGGCTCGACTCAGGCGACGGTGGTCGCGGTGGGCTCGCCCCTGCGTCCCAAGATGCTGAAGGCCGGCTACAATGATTCGTTCGTCCTGGCCCTGATCGTCAATTCCAGCGACATCGCTTTTCTGATCCCCCCCAGCATCGGGATGATCATATACGGCGTCGTTTCCCAGACGTCGATCGCCGAGTTGTTCATCGCCGGCGTCGGCCCCGGCCTGATGATCCTGGTGTTTTTCGCGTCCTACAGTGTTTTCTACGCCTGGAAAAATAACGTTCCGACCGAGCCGAAGGCCACATGGGCGGAGCGCCTGACCTCCATCCGGCAGGCGATCTGGCCGCTGGGCTTCCCGGTGATTATCGTGGGCGGCATCTATGGCGGCATCTTCAGTCCCACCGAGGCCGCGGCGGCCTGCGTTCTGTACGCCATCATCCTCGAGTTCGGCGTGTTCAGGGAACTCAAGATTTCCGATCTGTACGAGATTGCCAAGTCCACGGGGCTGATCACCGCGGTGGTGTTCATTCTGGTGGGTGCCGGAGCCGCGTTCTCCTGGGTTATCTCCTTCGCCCAGATCCCGCAGGCCATGCTGGGCGCTGTGGGCATAACGGAAATGGGACCGATCGGTGTACTGTTCGTCATATCGATTGCGTTTTTCGTGGGCTGTATGTTCGTCGACCCGATCGTGGTGATACTTGTACTGGTGCCGATTTTCGCGCCGGTGGTGGATGCCGTAGGTCTGGATCCGGTGCACGTTGGAATAATCATCACCCTGCAGGTCGCCATCGGTTCGGCCACGCCGCCATTCGGGTGCGATATATTCACGGCGATAGCCGTATTCAAGCGGCCGTATATCGATGTAATCCGCGGCACGCCGCCGTTCGTGTTCATGTTGATTCTGTCGGCGGTTCTGCTGATATTCTTCCCGCAGATTGCATTGTTCCTGCGTGACCTGGCATTCCAATAGATCAAGGAGATTCAGCGATGTTTGAACGTATACTTGTTCCCGTCGACGGATCGGACAGAGCGCTGGCCGCCGTGGAGCTCGCAGTGGAATTACAGAACAAATGCGACTCCGAGCTGATGCTGTTGTGCGTGTATAGACACTACAGCCTGCTGGAGGCTTCCATGTCGATGGTCAATCCCGAGCGGCCGGAAAACCTCGATCAGTCCATGCGCGAGTACGCCCAGAGCGTCGTGGAGCACGCCAAGGAGCACGCAGCCGAGCACGGTTCGAAGAACGTCCGGGGGTTCGTCAAGAGCGGACCCCCGGCCCGCACTATCGTGAACTTCGCCAAGGACAAGAACGTGGATCTGATTATGCTGGGAAGCCGCGGCCTTGGCGATGTCGAGGGCTACCTGCTGGGCAGCGTCTCGCACAAGGTGACCAGCCTGTCTCACTGTCCGACCATGGTGGTCTGAACGGACGACCGTATGCCCGGCACCCGCGGCGTCCCGGCCGCGGTGCCGCATCCCGGACAATACAACCTCTCGCTTCAGGTCCCGCCCCGTGAGCCGGGACACCGTCCGGCATTGTTTCATTGCCGGCTGCGCAACCCGTGGTTCCCGCGATACGGTTGGCGTCGGGACACCCTGCTCGGGACGACCACGCCGGCCCGCGCGACTGCCGGCCCTTACATGGCACGGGGTCTTGCTTTATAGTTTTCCGCCCCATTCAAGCTTCCTGGTGCCATGAGCGAAGTCGTACTCATCAGAGTATCGGGCCGGGACCGGCCCGGCATCACCGCGGCGCTGGCCAACGTCCTGGGCCGCTACGGCGTCAATGTCCTGGATATCGGTCAGGCGGTCATACACAACCACCTTGCATGGGGGATGCTGGTGCAGCTGC
>JBEPXV010000257.1:0-4098 GCA_041641695.1 Gammaproteobacteria bacterium
ACCCGCCGCCAGGTATCGCTCACCGACCGGTCGTGAACGACGTCGCCGTCGCGGTGCCGGTAGCGGCTTTCCCAGATATGCCGCGCGATGTCACTGGTGAAGTATTCGGGGGACATGGCTCATCGCAGAGCGGGCGGTAACGGTCGACTCAACCCTTGACGCAGACCAGGGGCTCGAGGCGCGCGACCTTGCGCGCCAGGCCGGCATGGTCCGCCGCGTCCACCACCGCGCCGACGTCCTTGTACGAGCCCGGGGCTTCCTCCGCCACGCCGCGCATGCTGGGGCTGCGGATCAGGATGCCGCGGTCCGCGAGCTCGTCCACCACGCTCCGTCCCCGCCACTGGCGGGTGGCCGCGCGGCGGCTCATGGCGCGCCCGGCGCCGTGGCAGGCGGAGCTGAAGGCGAGCGCGTCGTTGCCTGCGGTCCCGGCGAGGATGTAGGAGGCGGTGCCCATCGAGCCGCCGATGATCACAGGCTGCCCGTGATCGCGAAGGTCTTCTGGAATGTCCGGGTGGCCGGGGCCGAAGGCCCGGGTGGCGCCCTTGCGGTGCACGAACAGCTCCCGGGGCGTGCCGTTCACCATGTGGGTTTCACGCTTGCAGGTATTGTGGGAGACATCGTAGAGCAGGCTCAACGCCGCTTTCGGGAAAACTCTCGAGAATGTCTGCCGGGCCAGGTGGGTGATGATCTGGCGGTTGGCCAGGGCGCAGTTCATGGCCGCCCGCATCGCGCCGAGGTAGGACTCGCCGACAGGCGAATTGATGGGCGCGCAGGCGAGCTCCCGGTCGGGAAGCGAGATGCCGGTATCGCGCGCGGCGTCCGTCATCGCGCGCAGGAACTCAGTGCCGATCTGGTGCCCCAGCCCGCGCGAGCCGCAATGGATGCTGACCACCACGTCTCCTTCGGCGAGACCGTAGGCGCGCGCGATGTCCGGCTCGTGCACCACGGCGACGTGCTGGACTTCCAGGTAGTGATTGCCGGACCCCAGCGTGCCCATCTCGTCGCGCTGGCGGCGCTTGGCCTTGTCCGAGACCTCGCCGGGCGCAGCGTCCGCCATGCAGCCGTGTTCCTCGATGCGTCCCAGGTCGCCGGGCAGGCCGTAGCCGCTGTCCACCGCCCAGCGGGCGCCGCCGCGCAGCATGGCATCCATCTGCGTGCCGCCCAGGCGGATCGCCCCCGTGCTGCCCACGCCCGCCGGTATGTCGTCGAACAGGGCGTCGGCCAAGGCGCGCTGCATGGGCTTGATGTCTTCCCTGGCAAGGCCCGTATGCAGCGTGCGCACGCCGCAGGAGATATCGAATCCCACGCCCCCGGCCGAGACGACACCGCCCTGCTCGGCGTCGAAGGCCGCCACGCCCCCGATGGGAAACCCGTAGCCCCAGTGGGCGTCCGGCATGGCGTAGGCCGCCTGGACGATGCCCGGCAGGGCCGCGACATTGGTGATCTGCTCGTACACCTTGTCATCCATGGCGCGGATCAGCGCTTCGTCGGCATAGATCACGGCGGGAACCTGCATCTCGCCCTGCGGCGCGATGCGCCAGGTGAACTCATCGTCGCGTTGAAACAGTGCCAGGTCCACGATATCCCTCCTCGCTCAAACGTCCACCACGGTCTGCGCCACCCAGGAGCCGTCTTCCCGCCGGCACACCTCGAGCCCGGTGTATGTCGCGCCCTTGACTTCCACCGCGGGCCGGTGACGTGCCGGGTCCACGATCTCACCCCAGGCCGTGGCCTGCAAGTCGTTGCCGCTGAGCTCGACGCGGTAGCGGCGGAACAACAGCCTTTTCACGGCCATCTCGTACACCAGCGCGTTGAGCCAGTCCAGGAACAGGTCCTCGAGATTGTCCGCCCGGCAGGCGAGATCCACGTGGGTGGTCTCCCGGATGTCGCCCGCGTCGGCAATGACGGCGGTCAAAGCCAGCGCCGCCTGCTCAAAAGCCTCTGCCGGCGTGGTCCCATGGCCGCGGATCCCGACATCGGCGCCGTGCTCGAAATGCTCCCAGTGCGCGACGCCGCCGTTCATGCCGGCTGCGCCGACTCGTGGGGAGAGTTTTCGAGGCAGTCCTGCATCATTGACTCATTATGGGGTTTCCCGGGGGCCCGCGCGTGATCCACGTCAATTGCCACGGCTTCGAGCGTCCCATAATCGGTGCCGGGTCCGAAGGCAACTCCACACGCCGGGCCCCGGGCGACTGTAATCGGTGAGGTGACTCCCATGAAAATCGGCGAATGCTGTAACCGCGAAGTGGTTGTGGCCGAAAAGGAGATGGAGATCCTGGACACAGCCATGCTCATGAAAAAGCGCCATGTCGGCGACCTGGTCATCGTGGACAGGCGCGATGGTGTCACTCAGCCGGTCGGTATTCTCACCGACCGCGACCTGGT
Organism: Gammaproteobacteria bacterium; assembly: GCA_041641695.1. Classification (GTDB taxonomy): domain Bacteria; phylum Pseudomonadota; class Gammaproteobacteria; order Arenicellales; family JAANXG01; genus JAANXG01. The sequence goes on from JBEPXV010000257.1 coordinate 2,386, forward strand.
GGTCGAGGTGATGGCGCAGGAAGTGCCCCCCAGTGAAGTGACCGCCGCCGACGTCATGAGCCTGGAGCTCACGACCGCCAGGGAAGACGACGGCGTCTGGGAGACCCTGGAAAAAATGCGCGACCTCGGCGTGCGCCGCATGCCGGTCATCGACCAGGACGGTTCTCTCGTGGGTCTCATCACGCTGGATGACCTGCTGGAGCTGTTCGCCGAGGCCATGGACAACATGACCCACCTGATCAAGAGCGAAGTGCGCAAGGAGTCGCGGCTCAGAAACCCGTGAGCCGTCGTCCGTGCCGTGGCCTTGAACGATGAAGGTCATTCGCGCGGTGCGGCACCGTGACAGCAGCAATATGCCCGGCAATGACGAAATAACACTGTGCCTTACCGGCGATGTCATGACCGGGCGCGGCATCGACCAGGTGCTGCCGCGTCCGGGCGATCCCGCCCTGTTCGAGGGCTACATGAAGTCGGCCCGTGGCTACGTATCCCTGGCGGAGGAAGCCAGCGGGCGGATTCCGAAAGACGCCGGATTCGACTATGTGTGGGGTGATGCCCTGTCCGAGCTCGAGCGCCGGCGGCCGGACGTGCGCTTGATCAACCTGGAAACGGCCGTCACCACGCACGACGAGGCGGCGCCGAAGGGCATCAACTACCGGATGAATCCGGCGAATGCGCCGGTGCTCAGCGCAGCGGGCATTGACTGCTGCGTTCTCGCCAACAACCACGTTCTCGATTGGGGCGTGCCGGGCCTGCTGGAGACGCTCGCGACCCTGGAGAATCTCGGTATCGCGATAACCGGGGCGGGCCGCGACGGGGACGAGGCGGCCCGGCCGGCCGTGCTGCCGGTGCGGCATCACCGGCTGGCGGTGTTCGCGTTCGGGTCGCCGAGCGCGGGTGTGCCGCACGCCTGGGCTGCCGGCGACGGGCGTCCCGGCGTCAATGTGCTCCCCGACCTCGACCCGGATGCGCTGCGGGCCGTGGCCGGCCGGGTGAGCCGCTTCGCGAATTCCGGCGACGTGGTGGTGGCGTCCATCCATTGGGGCGGCAACTGGGGCTACGAAGTCCCGGAAGAACAGCGGGAGCTCGCGCACCGGCTGATCGACGAAGCCGGGGTCGATATTATCTGGGGGCATTCCTCGCATCACCCCAAGGCGATCGAGGTGTACAACGGTAGGTTGATCCTTTTCGGCTGCGGCGATTTTCTGAATGATTACGAGGGCATACGCGGCCACGAGCAGTATCGCGGCGATCTGGTCCTCATGTATCTTCCCGCCATCAGTGCCGGCGACGGCGCGCTGCGCGGTCTTTGTCTGGTGCCGTTCCGGATACGCCGGTTCCGCCTGCAGCGGGCGTCCCATGACGAGTCGCGCTGGCTCGCCGGCATGCTCAGCCGGGAAGGCGACCGGTATGATACGCGGGTCGAGCTCGACGCGGACGATACGCTGGTGCTGGAGTGGGATGATGTATTGTGTTGATTGCCGATGCCCGGTGCACGCGAGCCTGGATCGTGGTCATGCACGCTCCTGGCTCCCGGCGCGATACCCGCTGAACGGAGCACCCAGGCGATGAAAATCTTCGCCCTCGATGCCAGCAGATCGTTCGGCGACAAGGTCGCCGGGGCGCTCGACACGCAATTGTCGGAGCACGAAGAGTGCGAGTTCGAGGACGGTGAGCACAAGGCCCGACCGCTGGTCGGCGTGCGCGGCAGCG
>JBEPXV010000258.1:0-4096 GCA_041641695.1 Gammaproteobacteria bacterium
GTCGCCGATGCTGCGGATGAGCTTTCCGGATACCCGCGGCTGAATGAACGCGAAGTCCGATATGAGACCCGGCGTGCCCTGCACGGCCGCCTGCCAGCGCAGCCCCTTGCGGGTGAACAGGCGGTCATCCGCCGTCACCCTCGACACCGCGATGCCCGGGATGAACAGGTGGGTCAGGCCGGACTGGTCCGCGACGGTGAAATCCTCCCGCTGATAGGTGAACGACAGGTCGAGCCGGGTACGGCCGAGGGCCGTGGAGCGCAGGATGCCGACCTGTCCGAGCTGGCTGTCGCTGGTGTCCGGCTCGTCCTCGACGTAGCTGGCGAACAGTTCGTAGCGGTCGCGGCGTGGGTCCCGGAACGGGATGGTGTAGCGCCCCTCGATGGAGCGGCCGATCTCGGACAGCTGCAGCCCGCTTCGGAAACGGTGGCCCAGCCGGTTCAGGCGATGCTGGGTCCAGGACAGCGAGCCGCGCACGCCGGTGTCGGTTCCGAACCCGAGCCCGGCCTGGTACTCCGAGCGCTTGCGGGGCGCGAGGTCCACGTCGACGGGAACCCGCCCGTCGGGGCCGGCCTCGCCCACTCGGGGCTCGACGCGCACCTCGCTGAAATAGTTGCTGTTGCGCAGGTCCTGCTCCAGCTCCAGCAGCTTCTGGTCCGAGTAGCGCTCGTCGTCCGCGATGCCGACGAAGCCGCGCAGGTAGTCGTCCTTGAGGCTGTCCTGCATCAGCCGTATCTCCCCGAAACGGTACAGCGGGCCGCTGTCGACGACGATGACGGCGGCGGCGCTGTAGGATTCCAGGTTCACCTCGACGCGGTGTGCCGACAACGCGGCGTCCAGGTAGCCCAGGCTCATGGTGCGCTTGAGCAGCTCCTGTTTGACTGTCTCGTAGCGGGCGTGCTCGACCGGATCGCCGACCGCCAGGGGCTCGCTTGCCAGGTATTCGGCCAGCGCCTCTTCGGACCCGGCTTCGCCGGCGACATCGAGCTTGACACTGTCGTAGGTGACCGGCTCGCCGGGCGTAACCCGGTACACCGCCTTCCACTCGCCGTCGCCGCCGGTCAGCTCGGCCTCCACCTCCGCCCGGTAGTACCCGAACGCGGTCATGGCCCGCTCGAGCTGTCGGATGCCGCGGTCCATGCGCCGGCCGGCCTCGCGGCGGGTGACAGTCTCGGCCTCCGCGCCGTTCTCGATGTGGATGGAGTTGCGCACCCGCTCGGCGATATCCTCCGGCACCCCCCGGACCTCCACGCCCACGGCGCCGCACCAGGCCGGGTACCCGAATAACCACAGACACAGCAGGGCTGTGCGACCCAGCCGGGGGCCTCTCACGGGGTGTGTTACGTGACGCATGCCGTTCCGGTTCAACGGACCGTTCCGCCGGCCGTTGAATATTCGGGGTCGTGGATCATCAGCATGCCGGATCCCTGCGCGCCCCGGCGCCGCGAAGCGGCGACGTGTTTCGGCAGGAGTCCGTGTTCGGCGGGCGGATAAGTGGTTTGATGCGGCACATGATCCTATGTATGGGCGTTCTTGACCATAGTCAAATGTTCATCGACCCGGATAGCGGTATCCTTCGTTGCTGAGATGTAAACCACATGGGCCACATGAGCCGTACTCGATGCTCAGTATAAATTCGCAGCAGCAGGCTGCCGCGTCCGGCCGGACGGCGCTGCTCAACCTCGGCTTTCGACCGTTCTTCCTGGGGGCGGCGGTCTTCGCCGTGGTGTCCGTCATGGCATGGACACTGGTCTACACACTGGCAACGCCTCTGCCGATCAGCGCGGTGACGCCTTTTCAGTGGCATGCCCACGAGATGATCTACGGCTACAGCCTCGCGGTCATCGCCGGCTTCCTGCTGACTGCCGCCCGCAACTGGACGGGCGTGGACACGTTGAATGGCATGCCCCTGCTCGGTCTGATCGGCCTGTGGGCGGCGGCCCGCGTGTCGATGCTTTTCGGCACCGCGCTGCTGGAGCTCGCGGCGCTGTTCGACATCCTGTTCATCCTCGCGCTGACCGCCGCGGTGGCGGCGCCGATCATCCGTGCCCGGATGTGGCGGCAGGCCGGCATACTTTCCAAGCTTGCCCTGATGGCGGCCGGCAGCATCGCCTTCTACCTGGGGAGCCTCGGCTACCTGGACGCGGGCGTGCACTGGGGCGTGTACGGTGGATTGTACCTGGTGATCGGACTGGTGCTCACCATGGGCCGCCGGGTGATTCCGTTCTTCATCGAGCGGGGCGTCGGTTACCCGGTGACCCTGTTCAACTCCAAATGGGTCGACATCTCCAGCCTGGTATTGTTCCTGGCGCTGTTTCTGGTGGAGTTGTTCATTGCGGACAAGACCATGGTCCCCTGGCTGGCCGGCGCCCTGTTCGCGGTCAACAGTGTGCGTCTGGTTGGCTGGCATACGCCGGGCATCTGGAAAAAGCCGCTGTTGTGGAGCCTGTACGTGGCCTACGCGTTCATCGTTGCCGGGTTCCTGCTGCTGGCGCTGAGCGGATTCACCGGCCTTTCCCGGTTCGTCGCCATCCACGGCTTCGCCTACGGCGGCATCGGCCTGATCACCCTGAGCATGATGGTGCGAGTGTCCATCGGCCACACCGGCCGCGATATTCACAATCCTCCGCGTGCGGCCTGCTATGCGATGATCGTTCTCGCGGTGGGCGCGTTGTTCCGCGTGCTGCTGCCTGCCCTGTTCCCGGCTCACTACCCGGTCTGGATCGCGGCTTCGCAGCTGCTCTGGCTCCTCGCCTTCGCGATCCTCACAAAAGTTCTGCTGCCCATGCTCACCGCCCCGCGACCGGATGGTCGGTTCGGCTAGTCTGACCTTCGCAACTCGCCGCTGATTTGCGATGAACAGGGCCCCCGGTCGATCCACGACCGGGCGGTTTCCCATCGCTCCCCCGCCGTTTCATTGCGCGGCCCTCCCGGCCGGCATGGACTTTTGCGGGGTAATGACCGGGATGACGCTGGTCTGCGCCCGCATTGGAAGACGGGGCCGCATTGCCGTAAACCCCCCGACCTTGTGATAATGCCGACATCCAGCCTCCAGGCCGCCGGCCAACTCCAATGTCAGTCACTTCCCGCCTCGTCCTCGATAAGGTACTGGATCTGCTGCTCGACACCGTCTGCGTGGTCGATGCCGAGGGCCGGTTCGTATTCGTCAGTGCCGCCTGTGAAAGCCTGCTGGGCTATACACCGGTGGAGATGCTCGGTCGCAAAATGATCGATTTTGTTCTGCCGGAGGACCGGGAGCGCACCCTGGAGGCGGGTGCGGCCGTGATGGCGGGACGGTCCCATATCCATTTTGAAAACCGCTACGTGCGCAAGGACGGTCGGGTCGTAGACATCATGTGGTCGGCCCGCTGGTCGGAGGCCGACCAGCTTCGCATCGCGGTTGCTCGTGATATCACGGCGCGCAGACACGCCGAGCGCAAGCAGCGGGCCCTGTACAGCATCTCGGAAGCTGCCCACGCCGCCGAGAGTCTGGAGGTCCTGTACCAGCACATCCATCGCGTCATTGCCGATCTGCTCCCGGCGGACCTGTTCTTCGTCGCTCTGTATGACGAGGCGAATGATATTCTGTCGTTTCCCTGCTTCATCAGCCACCTGGCCCATGGACCCGAACCCCAACGCCTGGACCCCGGATCGCGGCTCGCCCGACTGATCCGGTCGGGGGAAACCCTGCTGCTCTCCGGGGCAGACGTCGCCACCCGGCCCGCGCCCGACCTGGACGGCATCGAGGATTTTCCAGAATGGTTGGGCGCGCCGTTGATTTCCCCGCAAGGGGTAATGGGCGCTCTGGTGATGGCGCGTGGAGCCGGGCGCACGTCGTATACCGGCGAGGACGGGGAGCTGCTTCGGTTTGTCTCTACCCAGGTCGCCACCGCCATCGAGCGCAAACGGGCGGAAGCGCGGCTGCGCCATATTGCCAGTCACGATCCCCTGACCGATCTCCCCAACCGGGCACTTTTCCAGGACCGCCTCGATATGGCCCTCAAGCGTGCCCATCGGTACCGGGAAAAGCTGGCCCTGCTTTACCTGGATCTGGACGACTTCAAAGTGATCAACGATACCCTGGGCCACCAGGCCG
>JBEPXV010000259.1:0-4057 GCA_041641695.1 Gammaproteobacteria bacterium
CCCACCGGCTGCCCAAGCTATTCATGGTGATGGCCACCCAGAACCCCATCGAGCAGGAAGGCACGTATCCGCTGCCGGAAGCGCAGCTCGACCGGTTCCTGCTGTACGTGCGCATCGACTACCCCGACGCCGCAAGCGAGAAGGAGATCCTCAGGCTGGCGCGTAGCGAGGCGCGCCTGGACGAGCGGCGCGCGGCGGCCCCGACGGTGCTCAGCGAGGCGTCGATATTCGAGGCGCGCCGGGAGGTCCTTGAGATGTACATGACCGATCCGCTGGAGGAATACATCGTGCAGCTCGTCCTGGCCACCCGCGACCCGTCGCCGTATGCCGGCGAGATCGCCCAGTGGGTGCAGTTCGGGGCCAGCCCGCGCGCCACCATCGCCCTGGACCGCGTCAGCAAGGCCCACGCCTGGCTGGCGGGACGGGACTACGTCACCCCGGAGGACGTCCAGCAGATGGCCTGCGACGTGCTGCGCCACCGGGTGCTGCTCACTTTCGAGGCCGAGGCCGAGGGCGTCACGCCGGACGATTTCATCCAGAGCCTGGTCGCCGAGGTGCCGGTGCCGTGAGCGAGGCTGTTACGGTAACCCCCCGAGACCTGATCGGTCTGCGCCGCCAGGGCGAGCGCCTGGTCATGCGGTCGCCGCGGATCAGCGCGCAGCGCGCGGGCGGCCACCGCTCGCCGTTCAAGGGGCGCGGCATGGAGTTCGAGGAGTCGCGCCGCTACCAGGCGGGCGACGACATCCGCAACATGGACTGGCGCGTCACGGCGCGCACCGGCCGGCCTCACACCAAGCTGTTCCGCGAAGAGCGCGAGCGCCCGGTGCTGTTGGGTGTCGATTTCCGGCGCAGTATGTTCTTTGCGACCCGCGGGGTGTTCAAGAGCGTAATGGCGTGCCGGGTTGCGGCGCTGCTCGCCTGGCGCGGCAGCCACCAGGGCGAGCGCATGGGCGGCGTGCTCTGGTCCGGCGCCGGCCACCGGGAGCTGCGCCCGCGGCGTGGCGCCCGCGGCGTGCTCGGCCTCATCAGCGCCCTGTGCGAGCTCGCCGCCGGGCCACAAGACGGCGACCCCACGGATCAGGACACTGGCATGGAGCCGATAGCGGCCCGACTCAGCCGCGTGGCGCATCCGGGCAGCGTGGTGTACCTGCTGAGCGATTTTCGCGGCTTCACCGAGTCCGCCCGGGAGTTGCTGGCGCGGACCGGCCGCCACAGCACCGTGGTGTGCATCATGATTCACGATCCCATTGAAGCAGAGCTGCCCGTCCCCGGCAGCTACCTGCTGCGGGACGGCGACCGGGAGCTCGTCATCGACACCCGCTCGGCGCGACACCGGGCGCGCTACCAGGCGCAGTTCCAGGCACGCTGCGACGAGGTAGCGGGCTTCTGCCGCCGGATGTCCGGGCGCTTCATCCTGTGCCCGACCAGCGCCGACCCGGTGGCGCTGCTGCGCACCGGATTGAGCCACTGAGTCCTACAGCGAGAGCGTGTTCGAACAACTGCCACTCAAGGACATTCATCTACCTGACCCGGTCTCGTGGTGGCCCCCGGCCGCGGGATGGTGGCTGCTGGCGACCGTCACCCTGCTGGTCGGGCTGGCGGCATGGAAGCTCGCGGACGTGCTTCGCCGGGCTCTCGCGCGCCGCCGCCTGCGCCGGCAGGCGCTGGATGAGCTGCGGGGCATCCGGCGGGAACTCGAAGCCCGGGGCGACGCGGCCCGGGCCCTGGAAAACCTCTCGGTGCTGCTGCGCCGCGTGGCGGTTACGGTGTTCCCCGATCGGGGCGTCCCCGGCCGCGCCGGGCCTGCCTGGGTCGACTGGCTGGCCCGGACCGGGCCGGAGGGCCTCGACCGCGCTTCCCTGGCGGCCCTGGCCGAAGCGCCATACCAGCCGGCGCCCGACATTCTCCCGCGGCCGGTGCTCGACACCGCCGGGCGCTGGATCCACCACGTGACGACTCGCGCGTCATGATCCAGTTCGAGTGGTGGTGGCTGCTCATCGCCTGGCCCGCGCCCCTGCTGGTGCGATGGCTGACGCGCCCGGTGCCGCAGAGACGCCGCCGGGCGCTGCGTGCGCCGTTCCTGGCGGATTTCGCTGCGGTCAGCGCCGTCGAGCGCCGCGGCTGGCTGCGGCGCCTGCCGCTGTGGGTGGCCTTGCTGGCATGGACGGCGCTGGTGCTCGCGGCGGCCCGGCCCCAGTGGCTCGGCGACCCGCTGTCCCTGCCGGTGAGCGGCCGGGACCTGATGCTGGCGGTCGATCTGTCCGGGTCCATGGAGGTGGAAGATTTCGTGCTGGACGGCAAGGTCGTGGACCGGCTGCAGGCCACCAAGTCGGTCGCCGGCGAGTTCATCCAGCGCCGCGAGGGCGACCGCATCGGCCTGATCCTGTTCGGGCGCAACGCCTATCTGCAGGCGCCGCTTACCTTCGACCGCACCACCGTCCACCAGTTTCTCATGGAGTCGGTGATCGGACTCGCCGGGCAGGAGACCGCGATCGGCGACGCCATCGGCCTGGCAGTCAAGCACCTGCGCGACAACGAGGTGGACACCCGGGTACTGGTGCTGGTCACCGACGGCGCCAATACCGCCGGGGTCGTTTCCCCGCTCCAGGCGGCCGAGCTCGCGGCCACCACCGGCCTGAAGATCTACACCATCGGTATCGGCGCCGAGGAGCTGCGTGTGCAGACTCTGTTCGGGGCCCAGCGGGTCAACCCCTCACGGGATCTCGACGAGGAGACTCTGACCGCCATCGCGGAGTCCACCGGCGGCCGTTATTTCCGGGCCCGGGACACCGCCGAGCTCGAGCGGATCTATGCCCTGCTGAACGAGCTGGAGCCGATGCCCCGGGAACCGGTGCATTTCCGGCCTCGGAAAGCGCTGTTCATGTGGCCTCTCGGCGCGGGCCTGCTGCTCGCGGCTGGACTGATCGTTTCTCTGGCCCGCGGCCGGCTGGCGGCGTGATGAGCGACCTGCATTTCCTGCGCCCCGAGTGGCTGCTGGCAATCCCGGCCTGGCTGGCGCTGGTGGCCTGGGCGCGCTGGTCCGCCCGGGGCGAATCCGCCTGGGACCGGGTCTGCGATCCGGGCCTGGCGCCCCACGTGATGGACGGCGGCGCGCCGAGCCGCTCCAGGACATTCCAGCTGCTCGCCGCGCTGGCCGGAATCGTTTCCATCGTGGCGCTGGCCGGCCCGGTCTGGCGCGAGCTGCCCCAGCCGGTCTTCCGCGGCCAGGCCGCGCTGGTGATCGCATTGGATGTATCGCGCTCCATGAACGCCGAAGATATCGCACCCAGCCGGCTGGCGCGTGCCCGGCTGAAGGTCCGCGACATCCTCGATCAACGGGTGGACGGCCAGACGGCGCTGGTGGCGTATGCCGGCGACGCGTTCACGGTGACGCCGCTCACCGATGACGCCCGCACCATCGCCGCACTGCTGCCGAGCCTGGAGCCGGACATGATGCCGTCGCCCGGGTCACGTCCGGACCGGGCCCTTGAACGCGGCCTGGCGTTGCTCCGCCAGGCGGGCACGCCGCGCGGCCGGGTCCTGCTGGTGACCGACGCCGCCGCCGGACCGCGGGTGGACGCCGCCGTTGAACGGCTCGCCGGGGCGGGGTATACCCTGTCAGTGATCGGGGTCGGCACGCCCGGGGGCGCCCCAATCCCCGACGGCGACGGTTTCGTGAGGGACGACGCGGGGGATGTAGTGGTGACGGCCCTGGACGAGCCGGCCCTGCGGGCGCTGGCGGCGCGGGGCGGCGGCACGTACGCTCGATACCGCGTGGACGACGCGGATATCGAGCAGATCCTGCCCCCAAGCGGCTCCGCCGGGGAAGCGGTGACCGCCGCCCTGGAGACGGACCGCTGGCGCGAGGACGGGCCCTGGCTGCTGCTGGTGCTGGTGGTGGCTGTATTGCCCCTGTTTCGTCGTGGAAGTCTGGATTGACCATGAGCAGATTCGCCACAGTATTCATTGTTGTCGCGGCGCTGCTGGCGCCGGCATCGGCGCCGGCGGTCGACTGGAACAGTCTGTGGCTCAACGACGACCAGCGCGGCGTACAGCG
>JBEPXV010000260.1:0-4027 GCA_041641695.1 Gammaproteobacteria bacterium
GCTATTTCCACGTCCATATCCTCCGGAATGGCACGGCAGATATCGTACAGCTTGCGTGCCCCTACCGTGCATTCCCCGTCCTCGCCATCGACCCCGTCGATCCTGGTTGTCACCTCGGTTTCCAGATCCGTGCCGATCAAGGTCAGCGTGCCATCATTGAGCCGCATGTAAACGTTCCCGAGAATCGGCAGCGTCTGGCGTCGTTCAACGACCCCCGCGATCTGGCTGAGCGGCCGAATCAGACGTTCTCTCTCGATACTAAATTTCATTGGCTTTTATATATATCTGATGTTTGTGTTTACGCTGTGCTTAACGTGGAGAAAGCCAAAAAAGCTTATATTTTTCAATAAGTTACATATTCAACAAGCTGTGCACGAAATTGTGGGCGGTTTCCGGAAAAACCGGCCGGCCGCGACGTCCTCCATGTTATCCACAGATTGCCCACTTGTATATTTTAACTTGTCAACAGGTTTGTGAGGTTAACGTAATCCTGCTTGATGTTGGGGTCGGCCTTGATCAGCTCGGCCACTTTGCGGCACGCATGGAGCACCGTCGTATGATCGCGGCCCCCGAAGGCGTCCCCGATATCCGGCAGGCTCATGGTGGTGAGCTCTTTGGCCAGCGCCATGGCGATCTGGCGGGGCCGCGCGACTTGGCGGTTGCGGCGCTTGGAGTGCAGCTCGGAGACCCGGATGTTGTAGTACTCCGCGACCACCTTCTGGATGTTGTTGATGGTGACCTTCTTCTCCTGGAAGATCATCAGATCCTGCAGCGCCTCCTTGACCAGCTCGGTGTCCACGGCGCGGCCGGTGAACTTGGCGCTGGCGATGATCCGGTGCAACGCTCCCTCCAGCTCGCGGACGTTGGAGCGGATCTGCCGGGCGATGAAAAAAGCGATGTCCTCGTCGAGCTCGAGGCCCTTGCTCTGGGCCTTCTTGCGCAGAATGGCGACGCGGGTCTCGAGCTCCGGAACATCGATGGATACCGTCAGGCCGCTCCCGAAGCGCGAAATGAGGCGCTCCTGGACGCCGTTGATCTCCTTTGGGAAGCGGTCGCTGGTGATCACCACCTGCTTCTGGCCCTCGAGCAGGGCATTGAAGGTGTGGAAAAACTCTTCCTGGGAGTGGTTCTTGCCGGAAAAGAACTGGATATCGTCGATCAGCAGCATGTCCAGCGACCGGTAATAGCGCTTGAAATCGTTGATGGCGTTATGTCGCAGCGCCTTGACCATGTCCCCCACGAAGCGCTCGGAATGCACATACGCCACCCGGGCCCGGCTGTTGTGCCGGGCGACGAGGTTCCCAGCGGCCTGCATCAGGTGGGTCTTGCCGAGGCCCACGCCGCCGTAGATGAATAACGGGTTATAGGCCAAACCCGGGTTCTCGCCTACCTGGATTGCCGCGGCGCGGGCGAGCTGGTTGGACTTGCCCTCGACATGGTTGTCGAAGGTAAAGTCGGGATGCAGCCGGCCGGGGGCGTAGGGGCTGCGGTCGGCCTCGGTGCTTTCCTCCGGGGTCGCCGACGCGGGGGTCTCGGGCTCCGCGGGCGCCGGGGTGGCCGCCGCCTGGCTGCCGACCCGGACTTCCACCGCGACACGGCTACCGCTGGCGGTCTCCAGCAACCCTGCAATCCGGCCCTGGAAGTGCTCCCGAACCCACTCCGCGACGAAGCGGTTGGGGGCCAGCAGGGTCAGGGAGTCGTTCTCCTCCACCGGTTGGAGCGGCCGCAGCCACATGTTGAACTGTTGCTCCGGCAGCTCATCTTCCAGCTTGTCCAGACAAATCTTCCAGTAACCCGTATGCGACACTTCACGAAACCCGGCGGTGGTTTTTTGATTGACAGTCGGTGATTCAGGCAGTAAGTTTGCACGCCCCTTGAAACATGCCTGGCAAGGCGGATTAACCGCCCCGTATCCGGAGTTATACAGCATCATGAAACGCACATTCCAGCCCAGCGAAATTAAGCGTAAAAGGACCCACGGTTTCCGAGCTCGAATGAAAACCAAGAAGGGGCGCGCCATTATCAACGCTCGACGGGCCCGGGGCCGCGCTCGCCTGAGCGCCTGATCCCCGCATTGGTCGCCGGCCGGCCGGAACGCTCATTCCCGAAGGCCTGTCGGATTGTATCGAGCGACGACTACCGTCGTGCCTATCGTTCCCGGCATCGTGGCAGGGTGGGCGCATTCGCCTGGCATGCGCGCCCCAATGCTTGCGAGTATCCCCGGCTGGGCCTGTCGGTACCGAAGAAGGCGGTCAAACGGGCGACGGACCGTTCAAGGGTGAAGCGTGTAATCCGGGAATCGTTCCGTCACAATCGGGCCCGGCTGCCGGCGGTGGACATCATTATCTCCGTGCGGGCGCTGCCCGATGAGTTGCATGATCCATCGCTTCACGCGGAGGTGGGCCGCATCTGGGAAGCAGTGGTATCGAGTGTTGGCAAGACGCCCAAACGCATTATCGAATAATCTAGAGTAAAGAATCCTTATGGACGTTCAACGCGCCATCCTGCTGTTTGCACTGGCTTTTGTCCTGATCGTGCTCTATCAGCGGTGGCTGGAATTCCAGGCCCCGGAAATGACCCCCGCGGAGCAGACCGAGGCACAGCAGGCGGCGGACGCCGGCGACCAGGATATTCCCGAGGCGCCGGAAGCCCCCGAAGGCTCGACCACGCCAGCCGTTTCCGACGAGGAACCCAGTGTCCCCACGGATGAAGAGCAATCGGCCACCGCCGGCCGCTTGATCGAGGTTACTACCGACCTGCTGCAGGTCCGGATCGACATGAACGGCGGCGGTATCCGGCAGCTCGCCCTGCTCGAGCACCCGGTGTCCGTGGATGCCCCCGACGACCCGTTTCTGCTCATGAAGGAGCAGTCCACCGCCAAGGGCGATGACATCTACACGACCCAGAGCGGCCTCATCGGCAAGGACCGCGAGCTCCCGAACCACAAGACCACCTACGAGGCGCAGCAGACCGAGTACCGCCTGGATCCGGGCGACGACACGCTCGAAGTGGACCTCGGCTGGACCGCACCGGACGGCGTCCAGTACACCAAGCGGTTTACGTTCCAGCGTGACAGCTACGACATAAAGATCGACTACCTGGTTGACAACCGCTCGGACACACCGTGGCAGGGGTTCATCTACGGCCAGTTCCTGCGCACGTTCATCCCGCCCGACCGCGGGTTCGTCCTGGGCAACGTGCCGACCTTCACCGGCGCCGCGATCTATACCGAGGAGGAGAAGTTCCAGAAGTTCGACTTCGGCGATATCGAAGACGAGCCGATGAAACGGACCATCACCGGCGGCTGGATGGCCATGGTGCAGCATTATTTCGTGGCCGGCTGGTTCCCGCGCGATGACGCCGCATACTCGTTCTATACACGCGCCATGCCGAACCCCGGCAACACCCGCTACAACGCCGGCCTGAACTCGCTGACCCCGGTGACCGTGGCCCCCGGCGAGACGGGCCAGCTCGGCCTGGATATGTTCGCCGGTCCCAAGGAGCAGGACCGCCTGGCCGAGAAGGCCACCGGGTTCGACCTGACCGTCGACTACGGCTGGCTGACCCCGGTGTCGGCACCGTTGTTCTGGGTGCTCGACCGGATCCACGACATGGTCGGCAACTGGGGCTGGGCGATTATCATTCTCACCTGTCTGATCAAGCTGGCGTTCTATCCACTGTCCGCCACCAGCTACAAGTCCATGGCGAAGATGAAGAAGCTGCAGCCCCGACTGCAGACCCTCAAGGAGCGCTATGGCGACGACAAGGCCAAGATGAACCAGGCGATGATGGAGATCTACAAGAAGGAGAAGGTTAATCCGCTCGGCGGCTGCCTGCCCATCGTGGTGCAGATCCCGGTGTTCATCGCCCTGTACTGGGTGCTGCTCGAGAGCGTGGAGCTCCGCCAGGCGCCCTGGGAGTTGTGGATCAAGGACCTGTCCATCCGCGACCCGTACTATGTCCTGCCGGTGCTCATGGGCGCCAGCATGTTCGCCCAGCAGCTGCTCAACCCGTCGCCGCTGGACCC
>JBEPXV010000261.1:0-4016 GCA_041641695.1 Gammaproteobacteria bacterium
TGGAACCGGGCCCAGAACCTCACGGCCATTACCGAGCCGCGGGCCATGGTGGCCGGCCACGTCCTCGACAGCCTGGCCGGCCTGCCCTGGGTGGAAGGGATGCGGGTGCTCGACGTGGGCAGCGGCGCCGGGCTGCCCGGCATCCCCCTGGCGATCGCGGTGCCGGATCGGGAGCACGTGCTGCTGGACAGTCGCCGCAAGCGCGTCCAGTTCCTGCTGTACGCCAAGCGGGAGCTGGGCCTGGATAATGTTTCGGTGGTGGAGGCGAGAATCGAGAAATATCGGCCGGAGGGGAATTTTGGTACGCTCACCGCCAGGGCCTTTGCCGCGCTCCCGGCGCTCGCCGACGGGGCGGCGCCGTTCATCAAAACCGGCGCGCGGCTCGTCGTCTGGCAGAGGAACGATCCGTCCGGGGAGCTGAAGGACGCGCTCGCCGGCCTGCGCGTTTGCTGGGCCGTCCATCCCGTGCGGGTGCCGGGGATCCGGGCGCCCCGCCACATCGTGGTCGTCGCACGCCGGGATGCGCCGCCCGCCGGCGGCGGTCAGAACAAGCTCGATTGAAACAACGGAAGACCCATGGGCAAAGTCATCGCAGTTACCAACCAGAAGGGCGGGGTGGGCAAGACCACGACCGGGATCAACCTGGCGGCGTCCCTCGCCCGCAGCTCGCGCAAGGTGCTGCTCATCGACATCGACCCCCAGGGCAACGCCACGGTGGGCAGTGGTATCGACAAGGACCAGGAAGGCCTGACGACGATTTACGACGTTCTGATGGGCAACGAGGACGCCCAAGCCGCCGTCGTGGCCACGCCCAATGAATTCGACCTGATCCCCGCCAACAGCGACCTGTCCGGCGCGCAGGTGGAGCTGCTGGACGAGCTCGGCCGGGAGCTGCGGCTGAAGTCCGCCCTGGCGCCCGTCCGGCATCGCTACGACTACGTGCTGGTCGACTGCCCGCCGTCTCTGAACCTGTTGACCGTCAACGCCCTGACTGCCGCGGATACCGTTATCATACCGATGCAGTGTGAATACTTCGCGCTGGAGGGCCTCACCGACCTGATCAATACCATCAAGAAGATCCGCGAAGCGCTCAACCCGAACCTGAGAATAGAAGGACTGCTGCGAACCATGTATGACGGCCGCAATTCCCTGTCCAACGAAGTGTCCGCGCAACTGCAGGCGCATTTCGGCGACAAGGTGTACCAGACGATCATTCCGCGCAACGTGCGGATTGCCGAGGCCCCCAGCCACGGGGTGCCGGTGCACACCTATGACGCCACCTCCAAGGGCGCCCAGGCGTACCTGGCGCTGGCCGGGGAGCTGATGCAGAGGGAGCGCGCGGCATGAGCGCCAGGAAGAAGCGCCTGGGACGCGGGCTCGACGCGCTGTTGAGCGATCCGGCCGCCGCGGCGTCCGGAGACCGCGACGGCAAGCTGATCAAGCTGCCGGTGGAATCGCTGCGGCGCGGCCAGTACCAGCCGCGCACGCGCATGGACAAGGACGCCCTGGAGGAGCTGGCGCAGTCCATCAAGGCCCGCGGCATCGTGCAGCCCATCGTGGCGCGGGAGCTGGACGACGGCGGCTACGAGATCATCGCCGGCGAGCGGCGCTGGCGAGCCGCGCAGCTGGCGGGCCTGGAAGAAGTGCCGGTGGTGTTGCGCAGCATCCCGGACGAGGCGGCGCTGGCCATTTCCCTGATCGAGAACATCCAGCGGGAGAACCTCAATCCCATCGAGGAAGCCTCTGGCCTGAGACGTCTGCTGGACGAGTTCGGGCTGACCCACGACAAGGTGGCCCAGGGCGTTGGCCGCTCGCGCTCGGCGGTCAGCAACATCCTCCGCCTGCTTTCCCTGAACCAGGCGGCCAAGGATCTGCTGGAAGAGGGCAGACTCGAAATGGGCCACGCCCGGGCGCTGCTGTCCCTGAGCGGCGAGGAGCAGGATAATGCCGCCCGGACCGTCGCCTCGCGGCGCCTGTCGGTGCGCCAGACCGAGGAGCTGGTCAAGCAGTTCCAGAACAAGAAGCAGGCTGCCGGGAAAAAGAAGAAGAAATCCGCGGTCGATCCCGACGTACAGCGCCTCCAGGACGAGCTGTCGGACCGCCTCGGCACCCACGTGAGCATCCGGCACAACAAGGGCCGCGGCCAGCTGGTCATCGACTACCACAGCCTGGAGGAGCTCGACGGCCTGCTGTCCCGGATCCGGTGACTCGGAGGCGGCTGCGCCGCGATGCGACTCGATAATTGTCCGGAATCAAGGTATCGTGGCGTCCGGCGGGCCCGCGGCCCGAAAGCCATTGACCCGTGCAGCGGCCAACTTTTATACTCGCCCGCCCTTGCTTCGCTGTGACCAACATCGCGTTGGTTGTTGCCGGGACAGGCGAACCAAGTCAAGCAACTGGTTAGCGACTTTTGACTGAGCAAGGGGCCTGGTCGGCATTCCCGTTTCGGCGCTTGATCGCCACGCAGCTTGCGATTGTCGCGTTGGCCGTGGCCTTAGGGGGGCTGGGAGGTCCGCACGCGGCGCGCTCCGCGGCGGCCGGGGCGGTGATCTGCGGAGTCGCCAACATATATGCCGCGTGGCGCGTGTTTGCATCACGGCGGCGCCCGGCATCGGAATACGGCGAGCTGGCCAACCTGTACCGCGCAGAGTTCGGAAAGTTCGTCATGATCGGCGCTTTTAGCGCCGTATTGTTTGCGGTTTCGAGCGTGGATATCCTGGCTTTTGTCGGGGGTTGCATCGGCGCGATCGTGGCGGGGACCGTGGTCGCAGCGACCTTCAATCCGGGTACCGCGGGTACGCGTAACACAAAACTACAAGACAACCATGGCGAGTGAGTCTCTAACAAGCACCGGCTACATCAAGCACCACCTGGTTAACCTCACCTTCGGGCGGCATCCGGACGGCGACTGGGGTTTCGCGCATTCCGCCGAGGAGGCCAGGGAGATGGGCTTCTGGGCGATTCACGTCGACACCATGTTCTGGTCCATCATCCTCGGCGTCCTGTTCCTGTGGCTGTTCCACAAGGCCGCCAAGCGGGCCACCAGCGGCACGCCGCAGGGGTGGCTGAACTTCGTGGAATGGGTGGTCGACTTCATCGACGACAACGTCCGCGGCTCGTTCTCCGGGCAGAACAAGCTGATCGCGCCGCTGGCGCTGACCCTGTTCGTGTGGATCCTCCTGCAGAACACCATGGACCTGGTGCCGGTGGACTGGATACCCTACAGCTCGCAGCTCATCGGCGAGTACATCCTGGGAGTCGATCCGCATCACGTTTATATGAAGGTGGTGCCCAGCACCGATCCGAATGCCACTTTCGGCATGTCCATAGGCGTGTTCCTGCTGACCCTGTACTACAGCCTGAAGGTCAAGGGGCCGCTGGGCTTCGGCGCCGAGCTGACCATGCAGCCGTTTCAGGCCAACAACGTATTCCTGAAGATTCTGTTCGCCCCCATCAATTTCTTCGTGGAATTCATCGGGCTGGTGTCCAAGCCCGTGTCGCTGTCACTGCGATTGTTCGGCAATCTGTTCGCCGGAGAGATGATTTTCATCCTGATCGCGGTGCTGTACAGCGGCGGAATCGCCTGGGCGCTGCTCGGCGGAGTCCTGCAGTGGGGTTGGGCTGTGTTCCACCTGCTGATCGTCACCCTGCAAGCCTTTATCTTCATGGTGCTGACCGTGGTGTATCTCGACATGGCGCACCACGAGCACTAGCTCGATCCCCGATCTTCAACCAACGTAAACCAAATTTCTCGATAGGAGAGAACAATGGAAACAGCATTGCTTTACATGGCCGGCGCGATTCTTCTCGGCCTGGCGGGTATCAGTGTCGCCATCGGTGTCGCGCTGCTCGGCGCCCGGTTCCTGGACGGCATCGCCCGCCAGCCGGAGCTCCTGCCGATGCTGCGCACCCAGTTCTTCATCGTGATGGGCCTGGTGGACGCCATCCCGATTATTGGTGTAGCGATGTCCCTGTACATCCTGTTCGCCGTCATCGGCGGATAGCTGTGGCTGCTG
>JBEPXV010000262.1:0-4002 GCA_041641695.1 Gammaproteobacteria bacterium
GGGCGCCGGGCAAGCAGTGTGCCAAGGACTATTATCTCTGGATTGTTTCGTCGCTTCGTTCCTCGCAATGACGACGTAAGGTGTCGGCACGAATCCCGGCCTGCATTACCTAACGTACCGGCATCAGATCTCTAGCAGCAGCCGAGCCGGATCCTCGAGCATGTCCTTGATGGTCACCAGGAAGCGCACCGCGTCGGCTCCGTCGATGATCCGGTGGTCGTAGGTGACGGCCAGGTACATCATCGGCCGGATCACCACCTCGTCGTTCTCGGCGACGGGCCGCTGCTCGATGCGGTGCATGCCGAGGATCGCGCTCTGGGGCGGGTTGAGGATCGGTGTGGAAAGCATGGAGCCGAACACGCCGCCGTTGGTAATGGTGAACGTGCCCCCCGTCAGCTCCTCCATGGTGATTTTTCCATCCCGGGCTTTTTTGCCCAGCTGGTTGATCTCCAGTTCTATCTCGGCCAGGCTCTTGTCGTTCACGTCTCGCACCACCGGCACGACCAGGCCGCGCGGGGATGCGACCGCGATGCCAATGTCCTGGTAGTCGTGGTAGACGATCTCGTCGCCCTCCACGTAGGCGTTCACCACCGGGTAGCGCTTCAGCCCCTCGACGGCGGCCTTGGCGAAGAACGACATCATGCCCAGGCGCACCCCGTGCTTTTCCTCGAACGCCTCCTTGTACCGGCTGCGCAGGTCCATCACCGCCCGCAGATTCACGTCGTTGAACGTGGTGAGCATGGCCGCGGTGTTCTGGGCGTCCTTGAGGCGGCTGGCGACGGTGGCGCGCAGGCGCGACATGGTCTCCCGCCGCTCGCCTCGCTCGCCGCGGCCCGGGGCGGACGGCGGCGCGGTCGGCGCCTTCGACTCCCCGGCGGGCTCGGCCGGTTTGCGCGATTTCTGCTCCTCGATGTACTTCTGGACATCCTCCTTGACCACGCGTCCGTCCTTGCCGGTGCCCTTGATCCGGGACGCATCCAGATCGTGCTCGGCGAGCAGCTTGCGCACCGCGGGGCTGGTCTTGGGCTCGTCGCCGCCACCGGAAGGCGTCGCCCCGGCTTTCTCCGCGGCCGGCTCGGGCGCTTGCGCCTCTTCCTTCTCCGCGCCTTCACCGGATGCGGCGTCGTCGTCCGATTCCCCGGCGTCGTCTCCGCCCTTGGGCGACGCCTCCGGGTCGACGATGCCCAGCACGTCATCTGCTTCCACGGTGTCGCCGTCGTTTTTGAGAATCTCGGTCAGTACGCCGTCCTTGGGGGCCGGGACTTCCAGGACCACCTTCTCGGTCTCCAGGTCCACCAGGTTCTCGTCCCGCTTCACGGCGTCGCCGGGAGACTTGTGCCAGCTCACGACCGTGGCTTCGGATACCGATTCCGGCAGTTGGGGTACTTTGACTTCTATAGCCATTGACTATTTCCTGTTCTTTCTCTTCTTTGATTGGTCCTGCTCGTCCCCGGACGACAGGTCGAGGGCTTTCTCGATCAGCTCTTTCTGCTGATGATTGTGCATGGCGAGGCTGCCCACGGCCGGAGACGACGAAGCGGCGCGTCCCGCGTAGGTCAGGGTCTGATCATCCCTGACACAGGCACGCAGGTGATGATTGATCTGGTACCAGGCTCCCTGGTTGCGGGGCTCCTCCTGGCACCACACGACGGTGTCGGCGTTCGGATAGCGCTCGAACTGCTCGCTGAGCCGCTCGCGCGGGAACGGGTAGAGCTGCTCCACCCGCACGATGGCAACGTCCGACCTCTCGTGCTTGCGGCGCGCCTCGAGCAGGTCGAAATAAACCTTGCCGCTGCAGGCCACGACCCGCTTGACCTTCGCTTCGTCGTGCGGGTCGATCTCCGGAATCAGGGTCTCGAATCGTCCGTTTTCCAGTGCCTCCAGGCGAGAGGTGGACAGCTTGTGTCGCAGGAGGCTTTTCGGCGTCATGACGATCAGCGGCCGGCGGAATCGCCTCAGCGCCTGCCGGCGGATCATGTGGAAGAACTGCGCGGGCGTCGTCGGCACGCATACCTGCTGGTTGTACTCGGCGCACAACTGCAGGAACCGCTCCAGGCGTGCCGAGGAATGCTCGGGACCCTGGCCCTCGTAGCCGTGGGGCAGAAACAGGGTCAGACCGCACAGCCGGCCCCACTTGGCGGCGCCGCTTGAGATGAACTGGTCGATCACCACCTGGGCGCCGTTGACGAAATCGCCGAACTGCGCTTCCCAGATCACCAGGGTGCGCGGCTCGGCGGTGGCGTAGCCGTACTCGAAGGCCAGCACCGCTTCCTCGGATAATATGGAGTTGATCACCAGGAACCGCGGCTGCTCCTCGAACAGGTTGCGCAGCGGGATGTAGATCTCGCCGGTCTTCTGGTCGTGGATGGCGGCGTGCCGGTGAAAGAACGTGCCGCGCGCGGAATCCTGGCCGGACAGCCGAATCGAGTTGCCGTCTTCCACCAGGGACGCGTAGGCCAGGTTCTCCGCCATGCCCCAGTCCAGCGGAATCTCGCCTTCCTTCATCCTCCGGCGGTCTTCCAGAATCTTGGTAACCCGCGGGTGAGGCTGGAAACCCTCCGGCAGCCTGATCAGGCGCTCGCCCAGATCACCGAGGCGCTCTCCGGGGACTGCGGTGTCCACCTCTTCGTCCCAGGATCCCCCCAGGAACGGCGTCCAGTCCACGAGGTATTCGTCGTCGCCGTTGTCGACCAGGTCCTCGGCCACCACCTCCGCCTTGTCCAGGGCGTCCCGATATTCGTCGACCAGCCGCTCGGCATCGTTGTCTTCGATCACGCGTTCCTCGACCAGCTGCTGGGTGTACAGCTCCCGCGTGGTCTTCATCTCGCTGATACGCTGGTACATCAACGGCTGGGTCACGCGCGGTTCGTCCGCCTCGTTGTGGCCGTGCCGCCGGTAGCAGATCAAGTCGATCATGACGTCCTTGTTGAACTTGAGCCGGTAGTCCAGCGCCAGCTGGGTGACGAACACCACCGCCTCGGGATCGTCGGCGTTCACGTGGAATACCGGCGCCTGGACCATCTTGGCGATCTCGGTGCAGTACAGGGTCGAACGGGCGTCCAGCGGATTGCTGGTGGTAAAGCCGATCTGGTTGTTGACCACGATGTGGACGGTGCCGCCGGTCCCGTAGCCCCTGGTCTTGGAAAGGTTGATGGTCTCCATGACCACGCCCTGGCCGGCGAGGGACGCGTCGCCGTGTATCACGACCGGAAGAACGGTGTTGTCGCCGTGCCGGTCGCCCCTGCGGAGCTGGCGCGCCTTGACCGAGCCCTCGACCACGGGAGAGACGATCTCCAGGTGCGACGGGTTGAACGCCAGCGCCAGGTGAAGCGGCCCGCCCTCGGTCCGGATGTCGGAGGAGAAGCCCTGGTGGTACTTGACGTCCCCGGAACCCTCCGTCTCGTGCTTGCCCTCGAACTCCGAGAACAGGTCCGCGGGCGACTTGCCGAGGATGTTCACCAGCACGTTGAGCCGGCCGCGGTGGGCCATGCCGATCACGATCTCCTTGAAGCCGCTCGCGCCGGAACGGTGATTGAGCTCGTGGAGCAGGGGAATCAGGGTTTCGCCGCCTTCCAGGGAGAAGCGCTTCTGTCCCACGTACTTCTTGTGCAGGTACTTCTCGATGCCTTCTGCGGCGGTAACGTACCAGAGAATCTCCTTTTTCTTCTCGTGGTCGAAGTCCGGGCGCCCGTGGTTGGGCTCCAGCCTGCTCTGCAGCCACCAACGTTCCTCGATGTTGGTGATATGCATGTACTCGGAGCCGATGGTGCGGCAATAAGTCTCCCTGAGCAGGGTCAGGATATCGCGCAGGGTCATGCGCTTGGGCGCCGACAGCGAGCTGCTGTCGAATACCTGGTTCATGTCCTCGGCGGTGAGGCCGTGGAAATCCGGGTCCAGGTCCGGCACGGAGGGCTGCGCGAGCATGCCGAGCGGGTCGATTTTCGCCTCCTGGTGCCCGCGCATGCGGTAGGCGTTGATCAGGCGCAGGATCGAGGACTGCTT
>JBEPXV010000263.1:0-3961 GCA_041641695.1 Gammaproteobacteria bacterium
GAAGGCGTCCCGTCGTTGGCATCATCCAGCGTGCCGTCTCCCTGGAAGGTCAATGTGCCGGCCCCGCCGGCATCGGCACCATCGTTGGCCAGGATAACCACCTTGTCACTGATCGATGAATGGGCCGCCAGCAGCGTGTGCTGGCTGCTGTCGAACTGGGTCGGCGACGGCGTCCCCGGGTCCGAGGTGAATATCAGCACCCCGTCGTGGAACGAAGCCGCCCCGCCGCAGGGGCAGGTCCCCGTACCGTCGCAATCCGGATCGGTGGTGCGACAGATGGACACGCGCTGACTCCGGGTTATGGCTTCGCTGCGCGCGGTGTTGATCATCCCCACCCATTGATTCGTCTCCGAGGTCAGCGTCGTGCGGTCCATGAACCGCTGGAAGCTCGGCACGCCCCACGCCAGCAGGATCGCGGCCACCACCAGGGTGATCAACAACTCGACAAGGGTAAAACCGGGACTGAATTTCATGCTCCGCATCTGTTTGCCGGGGGCCGGCGCCCTGCCGGGTGCGCCCCTCACTCCTGTGGGTCGGGAACGTGCAAACAGTATAGACGGGAATCAGCGCGGTGAGAAACTGCCCCGGTGCCTGCCCGGTCGGGCGGCGGCTTCGGTCCACTGTGGGGCGCCGGATAAATGGTTTTCGCGCCCCTGCGGGGCGGTGCGTGAACGCCGGGGGTAGCGACGCGGCGCTAGCCGGCCTGCCTGTCGTCGGCGCGGCGGATCCGGACGACGACGTCGACGCCCTCGATCTCGAAGTCGTCGGAGGTTTCCGGCAGGGCGCCGATCTGGATCTCACTGGCGTCGATGTCCGCCAGCTCGCCGGTTTCGACATCGTAGAAATGGTGGTGAGGCGCCATGTTGGAGTCGTAGAACACCTTGCTGGGATCCACGAGCACTTGCCGCAACAGGCCCTTCTCCACGAACAGCCCCAGGGTATTGTAGACGGTCGCCTTGGAGACCCCGGCCCCGCTCTCGTTGACCTGCTCGTACAGCTGCTCGGCGGAAAAATGCGCCGGACGGGCCAGGACCAGGCGGCCAATCCGGACCCGCTGCGCCGTCGGGATCACCCCGTGGGAACGCAGTGTCTGGCTGACGGTGTCGGTTTGGCAATCGGAATGCTGCATGACGGGTTGGATTGTAAACTTAGACTGGTTCTAAGTCTAACATTCTCCCGCCCCAACCCGCTGACGGAGCGGCCGGGGACGGGCCAATACACCTTCCCCGCCTTTTGCGCTGTCCACCCGCGCAATTCGACCCCAGGTCACTTCGACTTCCAGAGGGCGATCGCATCGCCGGACATCGTCCTGCATCGGCCGCTGAGGTACGAGCGGGAAAATTCGTACAAAAATTCCTACAAATTCCCATGGCGTGGGCTAGAATGGCCTTCAGAAGGACCAAATAAAAGGAAGCTTGGGATGACGAAAAAATACCGTTTGTCTGCATTTATTGACCGATCATCGTTATTTAATTACCGTTCATCTGTATTAGACTCAAATCAAAAATACCGCTCGTCAGGCTCGGACGGTGCCCGTATTTCGCTGCGCTCGAACTGCCGACAGTCCGGATTCTCCCTCCTGGAAGTCCTCGTGACCCTGGCCATTCTGTCCATCGGACTGATGGGACTGGCCTTCCTGCAGGCCCAGGGCATGCAGCTCAGCACCGGCGCGTACGCCCGGACCCAGGCTTCGTTCCTCGCCAACGACATCATCGACCGGATACGCCTGAACCCGGGCAATATCGCCGGCTACGAGACCACCGCCAGCTTCTCTCCCGGGATCTGCACCACCACCACGGGCGTGGACGCGGAAAACGACCTGAACTGCTGGTTCGAGGGCCTGCGCGGCGCCCTGCCGGGCGGTGACGGCAACATTGACGTCAACACGGCCAGCCGCGAAGTCAGGGTGACCGTACGCTGGCAGGAACGGCCGGCCGGCAGAGCCGATCCGGATGAGCTGACCAGTGCGGAGCTCGCCGAGCTCAGGACCCGTGAATTCACCTGGACGGGCACGATATGAGCCCCGCCCGCCGCAATCACCGGGGCTTCAGCCTCACCGAGCTGCTGGTGGCCATGGTCATCGGCTTGATTCTGCTGGGCGGCCTCGTGACCCTGATGGTCAATTCCAAGAAGAACTATGCCGTCCAGGACTACAGCGCCAGGCTCCAGGAGAACGCCCGATTCGCCATGCAGTTCCTGTCCTACGACCTGCGCATGGCAGGGTATTACGGCTGCTCGAACACCATCGCCGGGATCGGCGACAACGCGCTTTCGGTGGCGCGGCTGGCCGGCGACAACGACGCCGGCTCCTACGGCGACTCGGTCACGATCAGCTACGCGCATCCCACCGAGCAGATCCAGCTCCTGTCCTACGATCCCGGCTCCGCGGACCAGTGGACCGTGGGGCGCATCCCGAACGCCTGGGGGGAGGTTGACGACGAAATTGACCTCGTGGTGTCGGACTGCGGCGGCGCCTCGATCATCAGGGCAACCATCACCAACCAGGAAAACGCCGACGACAATTCCGAGCTGACAATCGCATGGCAGAGCTCCGACAACTCCTTCTCCGGCATGAAAGCCGAGCTGGGCCGGATCTACGACCCCGCCGACCCGTCCAGCGGACCAACTATGCTGCGGGCTCTGGTGGCCAGCGAATACTGCATCGCCACCGGGGAATCCGGGATCCCGGCCCTGCACCGGCAAACCCCGCCCGCCGCGTGTGGTGATTCGTCCCCGGAGCTGGTCGAAGGCGTGGACAATCTGCAACTCCTTTACCACGACCTGGCGTCCGGAAACTTCCAGACCACAGTACCCGCCAATCCCACGAACGTTCGCGCGACCCAGCTCGCCCTGCTGGTTCGCAGCGTCAGCAACGAAAACCTGGATGACCGGGAATTCGGCTCCGGCGCCGAGCTGACCCTGGACGACGGCAACCATTCCCTGCTTGGACAGACGGTGAACGCAGGGGAAATCCGGGGTCAACGCAAGGTGTTCAACAACACACTGGTCGTGAGGAATCGCCGCCGATGAAAAGTCCTCCGCAAATACAACGGCAGCGGGGAATCGTGCTCGTGGTCGGGCTCGTGTTCCTGCTGGTACTCACCATACTGGGCGTCACCACCCTGCGGACAACCACCCTCGAGGAGCGCATGGCGGGCAACCTGATGAGCAAAACCATGGCTTTTCAGGACGCGGAAGCGGCCATCGCCTCCTACCTGAACACGCTCAATGACCGCACGAGCACCTCCATCTCCCTGTCCACCCGGAATAACTGCAGCGCCGCGGAGACTCGAAACGATCTCAGCAGCAACGACGCCGACAGGATATCGAACACGACCTGCCCGCGATTCATGGGCAGCTCGCCCGTCGGCCGCCAGACGGACAACGCCGACGGCTCCCAGACCAGTTTCAGTCATTTTCGCATCGAAAGCGAGTCCGTAACCCGGGGCAACGCGAGAGTCCTCATCCATCAGGGGATCGCCCTGCGCAGCCCCAGCGCCGAGAATATTTCACAGGAATCGGAACCACCCTCCCCATAGGAAATCGTTTCTAACAGGACCGACCATGAGAACAAAGACAGGCAACACAGCAGCGCTCGTGCGGCGTTTTTTGGCCGCCCTGGCTTCATCGCTCTACTTCGGTACCTCGGCATTCGTTGCCGTCAGTGCCGACGACAGCGAGATCTACATCACGAAGCTGCCCGAGGCGCAGACCCCGAACGTCCTGTTCGCCGTGGATACCAGCGGCAGTATGCGCGAGAACGTCCCCGGCACCAGACAGAGTCGCATGGAGGCGGTCAAGGAAGCCTTGTCCGATCTGATCAACAATACCGGCAACCTGAAAGCCGGCCTGAGCCGGTTTCATCCCTTCGTCGGCAGCCCGATCATCTTCCCGGTCCGGGATATCAACAAGACCATCGACAACGAGGACCCGTTTCCCGAAACCCACAGCCTGGTCGCAA
>JBEPXV010000264.1:0-3960 GCA_041641695.1 Gammaproteobacteria bacterium
AGACATGGCCGACGACGATCAGCAAGACGACAAGCCCGGGAACCCGTTCGACTGGACCCAGGAGTTTCTCGATCTGACCCTGCGCAGCCAGCAGGCCGCGACGCAGTTCTGGTCGGGTGTATTGAGCGAGCAGAAGGACGTCGACCTCGATCCGTTCAACGTGGCGGATTCATACGCCGAGGTCATGAAGGACCGCATGCAGAATCCGGATAAGCTGATGGAGGCGCAAATGCGCTTTTATCGGGATTCCGTGATGCTCTGGGAATCCACCATGCGCCGCATGATGGGCATAGAGACAGAGCCGGTGGTCGAGGCCGACGAAGGCGACCGGCGCTTCCGCGCCGAAGAGTGGTCCAGCAACCCGGTTTTCCAGCATATCAAGCAGGCCTACCTGCTGGGAGCGAATTACCTGGAAACCGTGCTGGATCCGGAGGACGTGCTGGAGGACAAGGAAGCGGAGAAACTGGGCTTCTTCACCCAGCAGTTCATCGACGCCATGGCCCCCACCAATTTTCCCGCGACCAACCCCGAGGTGGTGCGCGAGACCATCGAGTCCAGGGGCGAGAACCTGCTGCGCGGCTGGGAGAACTTCCTTTCGGATCTGGAGAACAGCGAAGGCCAGTTCCAGATCAGCATGACGGACCCGGAGGCGTTTGAGCTCGGCAAGAACGTGGCGACCACTCCCGGCCAGGTGGTATTCCAGAACGAGATGCTCCAGCTCATCCAGTACGAGCCGAGCACCGACCAGGTGGCGAAGCGGCCGGTGCTGGTGTTCCCGCCCTGGATCAACAAGTATTACATCATGGACCTGCAGCCCAAGAACTCGCTGCTCAAATGGATGGTGGACCAGGGCCACACGGTGTTCGTGGTCTCCTGGGTCAATCCCGATGAGTCCTATGCCGACAAGGACTTCGACGACTACGTCAACGACGGCTTTTACGCGGCCCTGGATGCGGTGCAAAAAGCGACCGGCGAAAAGGAGATCAACGCGGTCGGCTACTGCATCGGCGGCACCCTGCTGGCGACCGCGCTGGCGCACATGGCCGCCCGCGGCGACAAGCGGGTCGCAAGCGCCACGTTTCTCACCAGCCTGATCGACTTTTCCGTTCCCGGCGACCTCGGCGCGTTCATCGACGAGGAGCAGGTCGCGGAGCTGGAGAAAAAGATGGAGGAAAAGGGCTACCTGGAAGGCAAGTCCATGGCCACCACTTTCAACATGCTGCGTGCCAAGGACCTGATCTGGAGTTTCGTCGTCAACAACTACATGCTGGGCAAGGACCCGGTGGTGTTCGACCTGCTGTACTGGAACTCGGACTCCACCCGCATGCCGGCGCGCATGCACAGCTTCTACCTGCGCAACATGTACATGAACAACCTGCTGCGCGAGCCGGATGCCCTGGAGATCGCGGGCGAGAAGATCGACGTGCGCCGCATCAAGGTACCCTGTTATTTCCTGTCCGCCCGCGAGGATCACATCGCCCCCTGGCGCAGCACCTATCTCGGCGCCCGCCTGATGAGCGGGCCGGTGCGGTTCGTGCTGGCGGGCTCCGGCCATATCGCCGGGGTGGTGAATCCGCCCGCTGCGAACAAGTACGGCTACTGGGCGAGCAGTCGCAAAAAGCTGCCGGAGGAGCCGGACGCGTGGCTCGAGAAGGCGGGCTACAAGGAAGGCTCGTGGTGGCCGGACTGGCAGGCCTGGATCGGCAAGCTGGACGAAAGCCTGGTCGCGGCTCGCAAGCCCGGTGACGGCGAGCTCGAGATCATCGAGCCGGCGCCGGGCAGCTACGTCGCCCAGCGGGTCTGAACGGGTTGCACCAGGGCGCCGCCGGCCGTCGTTGGCGCCCGGTTCCTGACCGAGCGCATCCTCCGAAAACGTAGACGCCGTGCCGCGGGCCCCGTCGTCCGGCACTCGCTCAGTATCCGGCGCCCTGGCGCGCATCCGGTTGATGACCGGGCTGGCCGCCGGCCGCGCCGATCTGATCTAATGCCCCCCGTCATGCACGCTGCCGTTCATCATCGAAACGAGCCCGCCGCCGCCGCGCGACACCGCTTCGCCGTCGCGCCGATGATGGATTGCACGGACCGTCATTACCGGTACCTGGCGCGCCTGATCTCCCGCCGGGCGCTGCTGTACACCGAGATGCTGACCACCGGGGCGGTGATATTCGGTGACGCCGAGAAGCTGCTCGGCTTCCACCCCGCCGAGCACCCGGTCGTGCTGCAGGTCGGCGGCAGTGATCCGGCGGCCATGGCCCGCAGCGCGCGCATCGCGGAAAGCTGGGACTACGACGAGATCAACATCAATGTCGGCTGCCCGAGCGGCCGGGTGCAGGCGGGGGCTTTCGGGGCATGCCTGATGAAGCACCCGGAACTGGTGGCGGACTGTGTGAGGGCGATGCGCGATGCCGCGGCGCTGCCGGTGACCGTCAAGCACCGCATCGGCGTCGACGAGCAGGACTCCTTCGACGCCCTGCGGCGCTTCGTCGAAGTCGTGGCGCGCGCCGGCTGTGACACCTTCATCATCCATGCGCGCAAGGCTCTGCTGCGCGGCCTGAGCCCGAAGCAGAACCGTGATGTCCCGCCTCTGAATTACCGCGTGGTCCACGACATCAAGCGTGCGTTTCCCGAGTTGACCGTGGTGATCAACGGCGGTTTCGAGGACATCGAGTCCGCCTGCGAGCAGCTCCCCGGCGTGGACGGTGTGATGCTCGGCCGCGCCGCGTACGCCAACCCCTTTCTGCTGGCCGGGGTGGACGGGCTGTTCTACGGCGCCGCGGCCCGGCCCGTCACCCGGCTTCAGGTCCTGGATGAGTACATGGAGTATTGCGCCGCGCAGCTGAGGATGGGCGTCCCGCTGACCCGCCTGACGCGGCACATAGTGGGCCTGTTCCAGGGCTGCCGTGGTGCCAGGGCCTGGCGTCGCTGTCTCAGCGAGGAGGCACGTGGTCCGGGCGCGGGTCTCGAAGTGATCGAGCACGCCGTGGCCCGGGTCGCCGCGCCCGCGGCCTGAACCGAACCGGACGTCCGGTGTCCGAGCATGGGAGGGGCATGAGGTCGTCTTGAAGATACAAATCCCGGCTGCCGCGGTCTGCGTGCTGATCGGCGTGGCATCGGCCGCCGCCGCGGCGGAGGTCGTCAGCGCGCGGGTGGACCGGGTCGAGGACCGTTATCACGTGGATTTCGTCGTCATGATCGACGGCACCGTCGACCGCCTCCGGGATCTGGTTACCGACTACGCGAACCTGGACGAGCTCTCACCCACGGTGGTGAGCAGCCGGCTCATCAGCGGCCGCCGCGGACAGGGCGCACGCGTCGAAGTGAAACTGCGGCCCTGCGTCATGGTGGTCCTGTGCAAGACGATCACCAAGGTCAGCGATGCCCATGTCGAGCCGGATACCGGACGGGTCCGGTTCATCATGGTGCCGGGTCTCGGCGATTTCAGTGAAGGGCATGAAACGATTACCATGATACGAGCGGCAGACGGGGATACGCGGCAGGTGCGCTTCAGCTACGCGGCGGAGCTGTATCCGGATTTCTATATACCGCCGATCGTCGGCCCATGGCTGATCCGGCGCGCGATCATCAAGGACCTCGAAGCCACCAGCCGGCGCGTGGAGCGGCTGATGCAACGCGAGGTCCACCAATGAAGCCCACCCTGCGATTCGGCCGGACCCGGCGCGCTGCGCTGGTGATGCTGGTGGTGGTGGCGCTGCTCGCGAGCGGGCCCATCCTGGCCATCGCCACCGGCAAGGCCGACCTGGACGCGGACTGGCGCACCGGCAGCCGCGAGTCGGCGGGCATCGCGCCGTCGCCGCAGGCGCACCGCGAGGCCATTGTTCAGGTGTACGCCGCGCGGGCCCTGGCGTGGCGCGGCGTTTTCGGCGTGCATACCTGGATCTCGGTAAAAGGACGCGACGCAGACGCCTATCGCGTTTACGAAGTGATCGGCTGGCGCCACTA
>JBEPXV010000265.1:0-3950 GCA_041641695.1 Gammaproteobacteria bacterium
GCCACCTGGCGGACCTTGGGCCATCCCACGACGTCGCGCAGCGAGATCCCCGCCAGGAATCCGTGCAGCTGATCGCTGAGGTCTTCCCACAGCTGGTGGGTCAGGCAACGCTCGCCCTTGTCGCAGTTTTCGTTGCCGCGGCAGCTGGTGATGTCCACCCGCTCGTCCACGGCGGAAATGATCGCCGCGATGGATATTTCTTCAGGCGGCTTCGCCAAGTGGTAGCCGCCGCCCGGCCCCCGGATTCCCCGGACCAGGTCCGCCTTGCGAAGCTTTGCGAACAGCTGCTCCAGGTACGACAGGGAAATGTGCTGGCTTTCGGCTATGTCTGCAAGTGCCACGGAGCCTTTTTCCTGGTGCAGGGCCAGGTCCAGCATGGCGGTCACGGCGTAGCGGCCTTTCGTGGTCAGTCGCATGGTGGAATTCCCGAGTTAGGTACTAGGTAATGGTATAAAAACCTAGCGGCATAGTCAAGATTAGGGCGTGATGCGGGTGTGGGGCCGCCCGGGCTGCGAAAAGGGGCAATTCAGGGCGGGTGGGCGCTGGAGGGGTCGCTTTCCCGTGCATCGGGCCACTATCATGCGGGAGCGGGCACCGCCGGCCCCTGTAGGTCGGGATCTGTTCCGAGGACCCCGGCTAAACCTGTGCAGGGAACCCGTGGCGTCCGCTCCCGTGTACTGACGGATTGATGCGTGGGAAGGCATCAACGCCAACATCTTGCCGTGGTCGCCTGAGGGGAGGATGGAGCCTGTGCATACCTTTGTTGGGATGAAACCCGCACCTCCAGGGTTGTGCTCGCAAGCGGAGGAAGCCGGCGTAGAACCTCGCCACCCGCCTCGAACTATCAAAGGGCGTTGCCGGGTGCTTTTTCACCAAGCGAGTATCGGGGAGAGATAAACATCGAAGGCACCAACGTACTGGGGGGCCCCGAGCGGTTATGGCCGTGAACGCAGGTGCCCTGGAGCTAAACTGTGGCCTGATTTCGGAAATTTGTCGGGATGAATCCCGAGCGACTGAAAAGCACACGGTGGCGCCCTGTCGTGATTTTAGAGAGGCGGTGAGGTTCTGGGGGCTGTCGGGTGGGTGCTTCGGGCCTTGAGACATGATCCGTCGTCGTTCATCATTGACGCGTCGTGCAGCTTCCGCGGCGCCGTTGCACGGTCTACAGGCCCGCGGCAACGTTGTATACTGGGTTCACGTGCGGCCGGCATGGCTCGAAATCCACCCCGCCGGTCAGCTGCAAATCGAGGTCGTAACAGATGTTGAAAGCCCTTCAGCTCGAACCGGAGAAGTGTACCGGCTGCCTGCAGTGCGAGATGGCGTGCTCCTACGAGAACGAGGGGGTGTTCAACCCCGCCAAGTCCCGCATACGCGTTTTCGATTTCGAGGATGAAGGCCGGTTTGCGCCCTATACATGCACCCAATGCGACGAGGCCTGGTGCATGCACTCCTGCCCCGTGGAAGCCATCGTCATCAACCGTGACACCGGCGCCAAGGAGGTCCTGGAAGACGTCTGCGTGGGCTGCAAGGTCTGCACGATCGCCTGCCCGTTCGGGACGGTGAACTACGACTCGTCCTCCGGCAAGGTCATCAAGTGCGACCTGTGCGGCGGCGATCCGTGGTGCGCCAAGGCCTGCCCGACCGGGGCCATCACCTACGTGGATGCGGACAGCACGGGGCTCGAGCGCATGCGTGCCTGGGCCCAGCGGGGAACGCCCGAGCCGGGCGCCATGGTGAACGCCCCGGCGGAGAATGAGAGCCCGTCCCGGGAGTCGGCCTGATGCCGGCGGTTCGCGCGGCGGTCGTTCGAACGGAGACGCCCGGCAGCCTGATGCGGGGGGTGTGTCCATGCGTCACGTAGTGATCGGCGCGGGTCCGGCCGGAGTGGTGGCCGCGGAACACCTGCGTCAATACGACCCGGCCGCGAGTATCACCATTGTCGGGGCGGAGCGGGAGCCGCCCTATTCCCGGATGGCGATTCCCTACTACCTGGTCAGGCAGATCGGGGAGGCGGGCACGCACCTGAGAAAGCAGGCCGGCTACTACGAGCAGCAGGATATCGAGGTGCGGCAGGGCCGGGTGACGGGTATCGACACGGGCAGCGACAGTATCCGCCTGGACGACGGCGGGTCCATCGGCTATGACCGGCTCCTGATCGCCACCGGCGCCAGTCCATTGACTCCGCCGATTCCAGGAACGGACCTGCCCGGGGTCCACAATTGCTGGAACCTGGCCGACGCCCGCGCCATTATCGAGTATTGCCAGCCCGACAAGCGCATCGTGCTGATCGGGGCGGGGTTCATCGGCTGCATCGTTCTCGAGGCCCTGGCGGCGAGCGGCGCCGAGGTGCATGTGGTGGAAATGGAGAACCGCATGGTGCCGCGCATGATGAACGAGACCGCCGGGGGACTGATCCGGCAATGGTGCGAGACCAAGGGTATCAGTGTGCACACCTCCACCCGGGTCGAGTCCATCGACAAATCCGGCGGTCGCCTGAGCGTTTCCCTCGGGTCGGGGGAGAGCATTGACGCCGACCTGGTGATCACCGCCACCGGGGTGGCCTCCAATGTCGAATTCGTCGGCGACAGCGGCATTGAGGTGGATGAAGGGGTGAAGGTGAACGAGTACCTGCAGACCAGCAGCGAGAACGTCTACGCGGCCGGGGACTGCGCCCAGGGCCGGGACTTCTCCACCGGTGGGTACAGCGTCCAGGCCATTCAGCCCACCGCCGTGGAGCACGGCCAGATCGCCGCCCGGAACATGGTCCGCGGTCACCACCGCCGCCACATGGGCACCGTGAATATGAACGTACTGGCGACCATGGGGTTGATATCCAGTTCTTTCGGATTGTGGATGGGCGCCGACGACGGCGACGATGCGGAGCTGCTCGACCGCGACCGCTTCCGGTACCTCAATCTCCAGTTCCAGGACGACGTGCTGGTGGGGGCGTCCAGCCTCGGTCTCACGGAGCACGTCGGCGTACTGCGGGGGTTGATCCAGTCGAAGACACCGCTGCGCAAATGGAAGGACAAGCTGAAGCGCGACCCGACCCGGCTCATGGAAGCCTATCTCGCCAACACGCATGCGATCGGATACAACGCCGGGCATTTCTCTCCGGAGTCGGCCGGCCGCTAGTCGCCCGCGACGCCGGCTCCGTGCCATTCCGGCCACGTCCGGGGCATTCGAGGCGGCATCCCGGCCGCGGGGCTGTTCAAGCATGCCGTGATGCGATGGAATACGATTATTATCCCCGCAGGCAATTGGACGTACCGACATGAGCACAAAATCATCGAGGACCCGCGAAGCCGAGCGCATCGAGCGCGCGGCGCTGGAATCGCTGCACGACGCCGCGACGCCGGCGCTGCGCGAGACACTCGGGCTGCAAACCCTGGCGCAGGGTTCGGGCTTTGTTTCCATGGCCGCCGCTTTGCCGGCCAGTGCCATCGTGGTCAATCGCACCATCGGCCTCGGATACGAGACGCCCGCAACGCGCGAGGCCGTGCAGCGGATCGTGGACGGTTACCGAGAGGCCGGCGTGACGCGTTTTTTCATTCATCGCCACCCGGACGCCGGGCCGCCGGAAATGGTGGACTGGCTGCTGGAAGCCGGGCTGGAGAAGGCACGCGGTTGGCAGAAGTTCGAAAGGGATCCCGAGCCCGCGCCGATGGTAAGCACCGATCTGTCCGTCCGCCGGATCGGGCCGGCGCACGGCGGTGAGTTTGCCCGCATCGTCTGCGACGCTTTCGACCTGGGTGATGCCGCCGTTCCCTGGATCGCCGAGCTCGCGGGCCGGGACGACTGGCATTTGTTCATGAGCTTCGACGGCGACGAGCCCGCTGGAACCGGCGCCCTGTTCTTCCACGACAATTGTGCGTGGACCGATTTCGGGGCCACCGCGCCGAAGTTCCGTCAGCGGGGCAGCCAGGCCGCGGTGCTGGCGGCTCGCCTCA
>JBEPXV010000266.1:0-3932 GCA_041641695.1 Gammaproteobacteria bacterium
GCGCTGCTGGGCGCCGGACGCGAAGAGTCCCTGGCCGGCGGCGCCGAGGCCGTCCGTCGGGTGCTGGACTCCGGCGAGGCGCTGCGCCGGTTCGAGAATGCCGCCTGAGGGTTGCCGCGCTTACAATTCCGGAAAGCCTTGGCTATCCTTGGCACTAACGCCCCAACCGACGGCAGAGGTCTGCATTCCATGAGCACGGTTTCCCCGGTGAATTCCGGCGACACGATATCGGCCCCCAGCGCCGAGGGCGGCGACAGCCTCAAGTTTCTTACCCAGATGCTTCAGATCGCCACCCATCACAAGGCTTCCGATATCCATGTCAAGGTCCGCAACCATCCCTATCTGCGCATTGACGGGGTGCTGAAGCCACTGCGCGACTTCCCGGTGCTGACGGTGCCCGACACCGAAGCACTGGCCGAGACGATACTCAGCGAGCGGCACCGGAAGATACTCCACGAGCACTACCAGGTGGACAGCTCCATCGGCCTCAAGAATATCGGCCGGGTTCGCGTAAACGTCTACTACCAGCGCGGCACCCTGGCGATGGCGCTGCGTGTGATCGAAACCCATGTGCCGAAGCCCGAGGAGCTGGGTCTGCCGTCGGTGGTCAAAGACTTCACCCGCTTCGAGCGCGGCCTGGTCATACTGACCGGCGCCACGGGCAGCGGCAAGTCGACGACCCTGGCCTCGCTGGTCAACGAGATCAACTTCAATTACGCCAAGAACATCATAACCATCGAGGACCCGATCGAGTACCTGTTCAGTGACCACCGCAGCATTATTTCCCAGCGGGAGCTCGGCGCCGACGCCGCCACGTTTCCCACGGCCATGGTATCGGCACTGCGCGAGGACCCCGACGTGATTCTCCTCGGCGAGATGCGGGATGCGGCCTCCATCGATACGGCGCTGACGGCGGCGGAAACCGGCCACCTGGTGTTCACGACGTTGCATTCCCCGGCCGCCGCGGACACGGTTCCCCGCATCATTTCGAGCTTCGCGCCGGACGCCCAGGGCACCATACGATCCAAGCTGGCCCAGAATCTGCGGGCGGTCGTCGCCCAGCGACTGCTGCCGCGCGCCGACGGTGCGGGGCGCACCGTGGCCTGCGAGGTGATGACGGCCAGCCCGCGGGTCCGGGAGTTGATTCTCGATCCGCTGCGGGTCAAGGAGATTTCCGACCTGGTCAAGGGCGGTGCGATCGTGGAAGGCATGCTGTCTTTCGATCAGCATCTGTTCGAGCTGTGCCGCAAGGGCGACATAACCGATGAAACGGCCCTCCAGTACGCCACCAGTCCGACGGACCTGAAGCTCAAGCTCGACGGGTTCTGAGCTCGACGAGGCTTCCGGGCACGGATCGGGTTCAGGGCACCTGCGTTCCCGGTCATGACCGCTCAGGACGTTGGTGCCTTCGATGGTTCTCTCTCACCGATGCTCGCTTGGTGAAAATGCACCCGGCAGCGCCCTTGTTTTGAATTAAAAGACGTGGCGAGGTTTTGCGACGGTCTGTCAGAACCGGTGAATGGGCCAGCCGCGCCGGTGGGCCTCCTGCTCCAGGACGGCGTCGGGATTGACGGCCACCGGGTGGTCCACCTGTTCCAGGAGGGGCAGGTCGTTGCGGGAATCGCTGTAGAACCAGCTTCCCTGGAGGTCGTCGTGGCCGGTTCGCGCCATCCAGTCGCGCAGCTTGGTGATCTTGCCTTCCCGGAAGCAGGGCACGCCGATCACTTTCCCTGTAAATGCGCCGTCCACGAGCTCCAGCTCGGTCGCGATGAGGTGCTCGATGCCGAACAGGTCGGCGATGGGGCGCGTGACGAAGTCGCTGGTGGCGGTAATGACAACCAGCGTGTCACTCCGTTGTCGGTGGAATTCGACGAGCTCCCGGGCGGCGTCGGTAACCAGGGGATGGATTTTCTCCACCAGGAACCGGTCGCGCAGCTCCAGGAGCACTTCGAGTCGCTCGCGGGTCAGGGGCGTCAGCTGAAACGCCAGGAATTCCTCCATGTCCAGACGCCCGGCGTCATATTCAGCGAGGTAGTGATCGCTGCGCTCGATGTGGATCTCGGGGTCCACCAGGCCTCTCTCGGCGAGGAAAATCCCCCAGGCGTGGTCGCTGTCCCCGCGAAGCAGGGTATAGTCGAGGTCGAACAAGGCTAAAGTCATGGTACGGAAGCGCCGCTGACAGCATCGGGCGCGGTGATTTGCGGGGAACGGGATATCATGGAAAAATATTCCGGAATCGGAAGGTAGTACTATAATTCAGTATTGGATGAGCTTCGATCTACCAACAAGCATATACGAAGAGCTGCATTGGGACGATGGATATCGTCCCAATATCGGCATCGTGTTGATGAACCGCTCCGGCAAGGTCCTGTGGGCGCGGCGCACCAGCCGCGACGGGTGGCAGTTTCCACAGGGTGGCATCAAGCGGGATGAGTCGCTGGATGACGCGCTGTTCCGGGAGCTGTATGAAGAGGTCGGGCTGGAGAATCACCAGGTGAACATGCTGGCGCACACGTCCAGGTGGCTGCGCTACGACCTGCCCAAGAATTTCCTCCGGCGGACGCGCCAGCGGGGCAATACCAGGTTCCGCGGCCAGAAGCAGATTTGGTGCCTGCTGGCCCTGCGCGGCGACGACTCCCAGGTGTGCCTGTCGGCTTCGAGGAAACCCGAGTTCGACAAGTGGGTGTGGACGGATTGGTGGCTGGCGGTCCAACAGATCGTCGAGTTCAAGCGGCCGGTGTACGAATCGGTCTGGATGGAGCTGAACCCGTTCATCAGCACGTACATGGATTTCTGGTTTCCCGAACGCCGGCGGCGAGAAGTCGGAGCCACGCCCGAGCCCGGCGTTTCGGAATAGTGGACTCCGGTGCGGGACGCCCGGCCAGGCATCTGGATCGGGAAGGGATTGCGGGTCCGTCGCACGCGTGTTCCGGGGACTACATCACGACTGCGTCTTCGTTGATCAGAAAGTGCTCGACGTCCTGGCCCAGGACGATAACGGTACCGCGCCGCCGATCGTGGCTGTCCCGCGTATAATAGAAATCGTAATGGCGCCTGAAGCGGCGATGTGCAACACTGAAACTGATGCCCCGAAGGCAAACGCTGCCGTCCAGGAACTGGAATCGCTGCTCGCGGCAAAAGCGATGAACGCAGGCGATTGCGGTCTCCCGGGCGCGCATGTTGTCATACCAGCACCAGGTCAGGCCCAGTGCCAGGCATATCGCGGTTAAATTGAAAAATGCTGAGCTGCCCAAGGTCCGCAGTGCTTAAGAATATACTACGCGATACTACCATTCCCGACGGCGGCTTCCCGCACGGCGCGGCTCGCGCATGCCCCCGGGATGCGGCCGTGTGCGACACGGAGCTCGGGTTGTCGTGACGAGGAGCGGGCGCTACGCGGGACTGATCGCCGCCGGCCTGCTGGCCTATCTCAGCGTGCTGCCGATCGAGCTCGCGGCGGTGCGTTTCAGCCGCACCCAGGTCACCGGGATCGACCTGCAGACGGTTCACGTGGCGCTGAAGGAATCCATGGTCCGGGAGCAGTTTCCCGAGACGTTCCGCATCAGCGGCCGGAACCAGGGCCAGTGGACGGACGTGATGGCGCAGTACACGATCCGTCCCGACCTGCAGGAATACCTGGACGGCATCTACGATCAGTACGGGCCGGATTACGCCGCGTTCTTTGCCATGGACGCCGACACCGGTGCGGTGCTCGCTTACGCGGATTTTTTCCGGCATCCGGAGGACAACGTTTACGGCCACCTCGCGCTGCATGCCCTGTATCCCGCCGCTTCGGTGTTCAAGATGGTCACGGCGGCGGCGGTGCTGGACCAGGACGCCCTCGATACCGATACCGTGGTGCCGTACAACGGGAAGTCAACCAGCCTGTACAAGAAGCAGGTTCTCCAGCACGAGGACCACTCCTGGACCCG
>JBEPXV010000267.1:0-3927 GCA_041641695.1 Gammaproteobacteria bacterium
CACGACGGCGCGGTCCTGTCGACACAGCTCGCGGCATACATCGGTGCCGATGCCCCCGATGCCCCCCGTAATCAGAGCCACTCGCTTGGTCATATGGGTAAGTCCTCAGTGTACGACGAATGAATTGTATTTGTGCACTGCATTAATGCAGCGCGCAAAATAGAGGATGGCTTGTGGAAATGTCAACTGCCGGCCCGTGGCGGGACCGGCCCCGGCGCTTCTGACGAACGGACGGAGGTTCCGCTAAGTATTTGTTTTATCTTTGTCTTTCTTGCTTTTGTTGCCGGTCGCCGCCTGGAAGAACTGGTTCTGGATGTCCTGCCAGATCTCCAGGTTGCGCTGCGTCAGGTCCGACATGGTATTGACGGGATTGTGTTGCATTGCGTCACGGACCTGTTCCTGGAAGTTCCTCTGCTGTTGCTCGAACAGGCTCAGGCTCTGCTCCAGGTAGCTGGTCAGGGCATCCTGCGCGGAAGCCCCGTAGAACCGGATGATGCGGGTGAGAATGTCGGTGGTGAAGACCGGGTTCCCGCCGTTCTCCTGGTCGGAGATGATCTGCAGAAGGATCATCCGGGTAATGTCCTCGCCGGAGCTCGCGTCCTTGACTTCGAACTCCTCGCCCGCCTCCGCCAGTTTCTGCAGATCCACCAGCGTGATATAGCGGCTCTGCTCGGTATCGTAAAGACGCCGGTTCGGGTACTTCTTGATGATGCGCGGGGTTGCGGCCAATGCGTTTACCTGTGTTAGCTCGGATGAATTGAGGCGCGGCGGTCGTCAGTACATGTGCTGGCCGCCGTTGATCGAAAGGGTCGAGCCGGTGATGAACCCGGCCTCGTCGGCCACCAGGAATACCACGCCCCGGGCGATCTCATGCGCCTCTCCCAGGCGGCCTACCGGGATGCCCCCGACGATCTTGTCCAGCACCTTGTCCGGGACGGCGCGCACCATGTCAGTGGCGATATACCCCGGCGCGATGGCGTTCACGGTAATGCCCTTCGTTGCCCCTTCCTGGGCCAGCGCCTTAGTAAAGCCATGGATGCCGGACTTGGCCGCCGCGTAGTTGACCTGGCCGTACTGGCCGGCCTGGCCGTTGATGGAGCCGATATTGACGATGCGTCCGAACCCCCGCTCGCGCATACCGTTGACCACGGCGTGGCACATGTTGAAGCAGGAGCTCAGATTGGTCTGGATCACTTCGTTCCACTGCTCGAAGCTCATCTTGTGCATGGTGGCGTCGCGCGTGATGCCGGCGTTGTTCACCAGCACCTCCACGTGGCCGTGGTTGGTCTCGATCCGCTTCACCGCCTCCTCGCAGCTTGCGAAATCGCTGACGTCGAACTTCTCGACCGGAATGCCGGTGCGGCCGCTGAACTCCTCGGCGGCCTGGTCGTTGCCGGCGTAGGTTGCCACGACCTTATAACCGGCATCCTTCAGGGCGACCGAAATCGCCTCGCCGATCCCACGCGTGCCCCCGGTGACTACGGCTAACCTGCTCATCTTTGACTCCCCCCTAGGGTTGCTCGAATACAATTATCGTTCGACTGCCAGGGCCACTCCCTGTCCGCCGCCGATGCACAGCGTTGCCAGGCCCTTGTGGGCGTCCCGGCGCTGCATCTCGTGGAGCAGCGTCACCAGGATACGCGCCCCGGAGGCGCCGATGGGGTGACCCAGCGCGATGGCGCCGCCGTTCACGTTGACCTTCGAGGTATCCCACTCCAGGTCGCAGTTCACGGACATGGATTGTGCAGCGAACGCTTCGTTGGATTCAATCAGGTCCAGATCGTTCACGGTCCAGCCCGCCTTCTCCAGGCACTTGCGCGAGGCCGGGATTGGTCCGGTGCCCATGATCGCCGGGTCCACGCCGGCGCTGCTGTAGGCGTGAATCCGGGCCAGCGGCTTCAGGCCGAGGTCTTTCGCCATGGTTTCGGTCATTACGACCACCCCGGCGGCGCCGTCATTGATGCCCGACGCATTGCCCGCCGTCACGGTCCCCTCCTTGTCGAAAGCCGGGCGCAGACCGCCCAGCCCCTCGGCGGTGGTGCCGTGGCGCGGGAACTCGTCGGTATCCACCACCAGCGGATCGCCCTTGCGCTGGGGTACCTCGATGGGAACGATCTCCTCGTCGAAGCGGCCCGCTTTCTGGGCGGCTTCCGCCTTCTGCTGGGATGCGGCCGCGAATTCGTCCTGGGACTTGCGGTCGAAGCCGTACTTCTTGGCGATGTTCTCTGCCGTGTTGCCCATGTGGTACTGGTTGAAGGCGTCCCACAGCCCGTCGACGATCATGCTGTCGATCATCTTCCAGTCGCCCATTTTCTGGCCGGTCCGGGAGTTCGGGACCACGTGCGGCGACAGGCTCATGCTCTCCTGGCCGCCGGCGATCACGATATCGGCGTCGCCGCACCGGATGGACTGGGCCGCCAGGGAAACGGCTTTCAGGCCGCTGCCGCAGACCTTGTTGATGGTCATGGCCGGACAGGTGTCCGGCAGCCCGGCCTCGATGGCCGCCTGGCGGGCCGGATTCTGGCCCACGCCGGCGGTGAGCACCTGGCCCAGGATGACCTCGTCGATCTGCTCGGGCTGCAACCGCGAGCGCTTCAGGAGGTCCTGGACCACACGCGCCCCGAGGACGTGGGCGGCGAGCTGCGACAGGCCGCCGCCGAAGGTGCCGATGGGCGTGCGCGCCGCGGCGACAATGACAACACTTTCTGACATAGTTACTCTCGTCTCCCGCCACGCCTTTCAATCGGCGTGGCTATTGAATTCAATAAGATGCCGCTATTCTAAATTATGATGCTGCAGCGCACCAAGAGTTCCCTGCCCGGCATCGGGCCGGCGCTTACATGACGGATTCCCGTTGGGTCGACGAATGGATACGCGCCTGGCAGTCGCTGCCGGACCCCCCGGGAACCAATCCCTGGACGGCAATGCTGGACCATTTTACGCAAAGCCACCCGGCCGCGTGTCAACAATCGTTCTCGGGCGCCCTGGACAAGCTCACCGAGCAAAGCCGGGCGTTTTTTGAGCTGGGTCAGAGGCTTGCCGCCCGAGAGAGCGCGAGCTGGCGGGACGCCGTGCTCGAGTATGTGGACGACTTGGCCGGCCGGCTTCAGGACCCCTCCGCGGCAGCCCGGGCATTCGGCGGGCTGTCGCCGCTGGATTACTGGCAGCAGTTCGCGGGCCACGCGGACCAGCCGCCGCCGCATCGGGAGTCGTTGACGGCGCAGCTCGAGACACTGCTGCGGATGCCGGGCCTGGGCATCACCCGGGAGCACCAGGAGTCGCTTCAGGAGCTGTCACGCCTGTGGCTGGAATACGAGCAGGCCTACGGCGAGTACGCCGCCTACTGCGCCGAGACCGCCAGGCAGTCACTGGAACGGCTGCGCGAGCGCCTGGATGCCGAGCTCAGCGGCGGCGACGGCCCCTCCTCGATCCGCGCCTTGTACAACGCCTGGGTGGCATGCAGCGAGGAAGTCTACGCCGAGCGCGTCGCGACACCCGAATACATGAAGCTGCACGGAGGCATGGTGAACGCACTGATGGCGTATCGGCGCCAGGCCGGCCGACTCGTGGATGAGTGCGCCGATGCCGCGGGCCTGCCGACCCGCGTCGAGGTCGATACGCTGCATCGGAGGCTGAAGGACACCCGGCAGGCACTGCAGGACACCCGCCGCGACCTTGACGCCCTCGAGGCCCGTGTGGGCGCGACGCCCGAGCTCAGACGAAAAAAGAAGACCATCGCGAAGAAGACCACCGGGAAGAAGACCATCGCGAAGAAGACCACCGGGAAGAAGACCACCGGGAAGAAGGCCACCGGGAAGAAGGCCACCGGGAAGAAGGCCACCGGCAAGAAAGCCGTCGGGAAGAAAGCCGCTGGGAAGAAGACCGCCGGGAAGAAGACCGCCGGGAAGAAGGTTGCGAAGAAGGCTG
>JBEPXV010000268.1:0-3919 GCA_041641695.1 Gammaproteobacteria bacterium
GCCACCGCGTACAACACGTTGCCGATGAGCATGGGCGCGGCGTCGACGTCCACCATCCGCTCCACCTCGTTCGTGCCGCTGGGACGCGCCACCGGCGCTTCCCACAACGTAGCGCCGTTGGTGACGTTGACGGCCGCGATCTTGCCGTCGGAGTATCCGAGGACGGCAACTTCCTGGTCGAGAAGAGGCGGACTGATGCCTCGCAGGGTAAGGCTCGGCTCGTCGCCCCGGAGCGTCCACTTCTCTTCCCCGGTGGCCGTGGACAGTCCCGTCACGCCGCCGTCTATGGTCCGGACCACGGCGGTGCCCGCGGTCGCCCCCGGCGGCGCCAACACCTCGCTGGCCACCCGGGCGCGCCATACTTCGGCACCGTCGCCGCGTTCCAGCGCCGCCACCTGGCCGTCCAGCCCCCCCACCATCACCAGGCCCTCGCCGGTACCGACGCCGCCGGAGATCTCCATCTCCAGCCGCGTGCGCCAGCGCGCCGATCCGCTGTCCAGGTCCACCGCCGCGACGCGCCCTTCGGGACTGGCCACGAACACGACATCGGAGCCCGCCGCCGGCCTGAGCCCGGACTGGTTACCGCCGCCGATATTGAAGGTCCAGTCCCGCTCCACGGACACTTCCTCACTGATCGTGGGCAGGGGGTTAGGCTTCAGGGGCGCCAGCTCGTCGTCCTTGCCGCGGATACGGTCTATGATTCCGCAGCCGCCGAGCGCCACGCTGATCAGTGCAACGAGTATCTTCTTCATCTATCTGCTCCCGGATGCCCCGATCGCGGCGTCCAGCTTTCTGTTCAACATATCGGCGAACCCGGATTGTTCCGGGAGGGACTCGAGGGCGGCCTGGTACTCGCCGCGGGCCGTTTCCGGGTCGTTCCGGGCCATGGCAATATCGCCGCGCAGCTCGTGGTACTCGGATACGTAGCCGCCCTCCGGCATTTCGGCAAGCAGGCTTTCGGCCCGCTCCGTATTACCTCTGCCGAAAGCGAGCCGGGCCAGGCGCAGCCGGGCTATTCTGCGGTCCGCCGGATCCGGCGCCTCGGCCAGCGCCCATTCCAGGTGCTCGGCCGCCCCCTCCGCGTCGCCGTTCTCGAAGGCCATTCTCGCCAGGAGCAGCGCGGCCTTGCCGGCATACGGCGTGCCCGCGTATTCATCGATCAGCTTCTGCCCCGCGTCCTCCTGCTGCTCCGCCAGCAGCCGGTCATACAACACCGCCGCGGCCTCGGCCCGGTCCGCCTTGTAGATCCGCCAGTAGTTGACGCCGCCGATCACGGCGATGCCCAGGACCGTCCCGGCTATCACCGAGGTGCCGTTTTCTTTCCACCACGCCTTGAGGCGTTCGGATTGTTCGTCGTCGGATAGTTGCAAACCGGCCATGCGACCCTCTTGTTACCGTTGCTGTAGCGGCGCCCCGGCGCCGCCCGTCATGCGCGCCAGGAGTCCGGCAATCGCGTCCACGGCGGCCGTCGACTCGACGCTTGTCTGCTCGACGTCCGCCCGCAGGCTCTTGATGGTTACCCGCCGCGCGGCGCTTTCCTCGTCGCCGATGATCGCGGCAATCCGCGCACCGCTGCGATCCGCCCTGCGCATCTGGCTCTTCATGCCGGCATCGCCGCAGTGCATCTGCGTGTCGTGCCCCGCGTCGCGGAGCCGCTCGGCCAGTCTCATCCCCTGGCGCCTGGCGTGATCCCCCACGGCCACCACGAATACGTCAGGAACCTGCTCGGGCACTTCCAGTCGGGCAACCTCTACCAGTCGTTCGAGCCCCATGGCAAAACCGATGGCAGGGATCGGCTTGCCGCCGAGCAGCTCCACGAGTCCGTCATAGCGCCCACCGGCGCAGATAGTCGCCTGGGCACCGAGGCCTTCCGACACCCATTCAAAAACAGTCCTCGTGTAATAGTCGAGCCCGCGCACCAGCCGCGGGCTGATGCTGTATTCGATGCCCATCTCGTCCAGCAGCCCGAGCACCCCGTCGAAATGCGCGGCCGATTCGCGGTCCAGGTGCGCCGACAGAGACGGCGCATCCTGGAGGATCTCCCGGGTACGCGGATTCTTGGAATCGAGTATCCGCAGCGGGTTGGTGGTCAGGCGCCGCCGGCTGTCGGGGTCCAGCTCGTCCTGGTAGCCCTCCAGGTATTCCACAAGCTTCGCCCTGTAGCGGCCGCGCGCCTCGGCCTCGCCCAGCGAATTGATCTCCAATCGCGGCATGGGGATGTCGAGCTCGGCCCACAGC
The DNA here is from genome assembly GCA_041641695.1 of Gammaproteobacteria bacterium. Classification (GTDB taxonomy): domain Bacteria; phylum Pseudomonadota; class Gammaproteobacteria; order Arenicellales; family JAANXG01; genus JAANXG01. Next base: position 2,239 of record JBEPXV010000268.1, read on the forward strand.
CGCCTGGACAATGCGATCAGCTCGGCATCAATGTCCGGGCCCGGCCAGCCGACGGCCTCGACCCCGGCCTGGTGAAACTGCCGGTAACGGCCTTTCTGCGGCCGTTCGTGGCGAAACATCGGCCCCATATACCACAACCGCTGCTGCTGATTGTGGAACAGCCCGTTCTCCAGACCCGCACGAATACAGCTCGCCGTGGCTTCCGGCCTCAGGGTGACGCTTTCACCATTGCGGTCCTCGAAGGTGTACATCTCCTTGCCGACGATGTCCGTTTCCTCGCCGATGGAGCGCGCGAACAGCCCCGTCTTTTCCATAATCGGCAGGCGGATCTCACGGTAGGCGTAGGCCGCGAACACGCGCTTGAGGATGTCTTCCATGCGCTGCCACGCCGCGGTGGACCCGGGCAGGATATCGTTCATGCCCTTGATGGACTGAATCGCAGACATCGATGTTTAACGGTTTTGGTTGCTTCAGCCGGACGAGCCGCCCAGCACCAGACGGGCATACAGGCGCCCGGACCCGGGGTCCGGCGTCACGACATCACCCATGTACTCGATACGTACGGCACGGGCGTTGCCGATGTAGACGCGAAACGGAGGTTGCCCCTGGATCTCGACACGGCGACCCGCCGGGAAGCTCCGGTACAAAAGCCGCTCGCCGCGCGCATCCCGCACGTCGATCCAGGAACGCTCCACGAGCTCGAAAACCGCCTTGTCCGGCTCAACGGGAGTCGGCGGCGCATCGTCATCCGCCGGCCCGGACGCCGCCGTTTCGGTCCCGGTGCCGCCGGCTGCCTCGGCCGTCGCCGCGGACCGGGCCGCTTCCTGCCCCTCGGAGTCCTCGTACGCCGCAGTGTCCGGCTGACCGTTGTCCTCCGGAACGAACGACCCGCCTTCCCGGTATTGCCAGTAACCCGCCGCAATCACGGCGAGCACCACGGCCACCCCCGCCCATCGCCATGCCGCACCCGCCGGGGCCTCGGCGGCCGGCTCCCCGGCGTCGCGCCCGGACGCCTCCGGGCTGCGGGCCGCGATCTCCGGCTCACGGCTGGTCATCTCGATTTCCTGGGTGCTCGCCCCCGCCATCAACTGATCGGCATCCAGGCCGATGAGCCGCGCATAGGACCGCAGGTAGCCGCGTGCGTAGGTGGCGCCGGGAAGCTGATCCCAGTCGTCATCCTCCAGGGCCTGGATCTGAAAGCTGGACAGCCTGAGCTCGGCGGCGACATCGTCCACGGTCAGGCCCAGCTTCTCCCGGGTGCGCCTCAGCTGGCGCCCGCACTCGGGGACACCGGCCTCCTCCGGCTTGTCTTTATCTGTCATTGGTAGACCTTCAGCATTCTGGCCTCATCCGATGAAGCGAATTTTTTTCTCAGTCTCGCCGCGTACTCCGCCGCGACCTCTTCGGCGCCCAGCTTGGATTCGATCTTCACCGCCAGCAGCAGGCTTGCCGGGGTGTCGGGCCCCACGGAAAAGTATCGTTCAATATAGGCCCTCGCCTTCAGGTATTCCCGGCGCGCGTAGGCGATGTCCGCCATGTGATACAGCGCCGGGCCGAGCCGCGGATTCGCCTCCAGGGCGGCCCGGAAATAGCGCTCGGCGCCGCGCCGATCCGTGCGCATGTTCATCAGGCATTCGCCCGCCCGCAGATTGGTCAGGGTTTTTCTCCGGTACAGCGGGTT
>JBEPXV010000269.1:0-3916 GCA_041641695.1 Gammaproteobacteria bacterium
GGGCCCCCAGTACGTTGGTGCCTTCGGTGGTTATCTCTGTTCGGGATTCAATCGCGACAAATGTCCGCAATCGGGGCACGGTTTGAGTCCAGGGCACCTGCGTTCCCGGTCATGACCACTCGGGTCCCCAGTACGTTGGTGCCTTCGGTAGCTATCTCTGATCGGGATGCGGTTTTCGGTCGGCTGTCTGTATTATAGTCTTGGCAATTCCAACTGAAAGCAGTCGTCACGATGCAGAATCCTATCGATTTCTCCGGCAAGAATGTGTTCGTCGCCGGCGGTACCAGCGGCATAAACCTGGGTGTGGCCGAGGGCTTTGCCCGGGCTGGCGCCGCTCTGGCGGTGCTGAGCCGCAGCCAGGACAAGGTGGATGCGGCCGTGGAGCACTTGTCGTCATTTGGCGGCGCTTGTGTAGGCGCGGCGGGGGACGTGCGCGATTACGAGGCGGTGGAGGGCGCGTTCCAAAAGGCGGAGTCGGAGCTGGGGGCGATGGACGTGCTGGTTTCCGGCGCCGCCGGCAATTTTCCGGCCACGGCGCTGGATATGTCTCCCAACGGCTTCCGGGCGGTGGTGGACATCGACCTGATAGGGACGTATCACGTTATGCGGGCGGGATACGGGGTGCTGCGGCGGCCGGGGGCGTGCGTTATCAATATATCGGCACCGCAGGCGTTCGTGCCGGCGCCGCTGCAGTCCCACGTGTGCGCCGCGAAGGCGGGCGTGGACATGCTGACACGGGTGCTGGCGCTGGAGTGGGGTGATTCCGGCGTACGGGTCAATTCCATTGTCCCGGGGCCGATCCAGGATACCGAGGGCATGGCGCGTCTCGCCCCCAGCGATTCCCTGAAGCAGGCGGTGGCCGAAAGCGTGCCGATGAAGCGCATGGGTACTGCGCAAGACGTGGCGAATCTTGCTCTGGCCCTGGCATCGTCGCTCGGCGCCTACGTCAACGGCGCCGTGATCCCCGTGGACGGCGGCTGGTCGCTGACGGGGTTCGGGGAGATGATGGGCCGGCTGGCGGACTCATACCGGGAATCCCAGCCGGACTGACGTGGACCATCTGACGCGTTCACTCGCCAATGGCCTGGTGTACGCGGCGCTCGAGCGCGTCGGCGAGATCCGCGCCCAGGAGGATCGGCTCAGGGCGCTTCTGGCGGGCTCGGAGTGTCGGATCGTTCCGGTCTGGCTCGACCGGAATCTGGTTGCGGACGGGGACGGGGTGCGGGCCGTGTGGTTGACACCGGATGATCTGCCCCTGGATGAGGGGGAGTCCCCGATATTTCTCGGCATGGTCGACGAGCGCGCCTGTTTCGCGGTAGCGCTCGGGGACGATGATCCGCGCCTGCCACAGCTCGAGCGGCACGGGCGTTTTACCGAGCTGCGCGGCATCGGGCCGGTAATGGCGGACCCGGATGCCTCGGTGCTGTCCTATGCCCGCGGCATGTGCCACTGGCATCGCCGGCACGTGTACTGCGGGGCCTGCGGTGAACGCACGATATCGATCCAGGGCGGGCATGTACGCCAATGCACGAATGAGCATTGCGGTATTCACCACTTTCCCCGGACCGACCCTGCCATCATCGTGTTGGTCAACGACCGGGACGCCTGCCTGCTGGGGCGCAAGCGGGAGTGGCCGGCGGGACGTTATTCCACCATTGCCGGCTTCGTGGAGCCCGGGGAGGCCGTGGAGCAGGCCGTTGTGCGCGAGGTCCGGGAGGAGACGGCTATCGACGTCGTCGAGGTCTCATATCATTCTTCGCAGCCCTGGCCGTTCCCCGGTTCGGTGATGCTGGGGTTCCACGCCCGCGCGTCGGCGCCGCGCGACATTGAGCTGCTGGATGGCGAGTTGGAGGATGCCCGGTGGTTCAGCCGCCACGAGGTCGGGCAGGCCCTGGACGGGACCGGGCCTCTGCGACTGCCGCCGAAGATTTCCATCGCGCGGCGGTTGATCGAAGACTGGTATCATCACGGCCACTTATGAAAACGGTGGAAGACGGGCTGTTCGACGCGTCGCCCGAAGCCGCGCTGGCCGGGGAGCTGGACAGGGGCATCGAGGCGGCGCTCGACTGGATCGAGGCTCGGCAGGATCCGGAAGGATTCTGGGTCGGGCGCCTGGAAACGAATGCCTGCATGGAAGCGGAATGGCTGCTGGCGTTTCATTTCATCGGCTACCGGCACCCGAGGACCGGCAGCATCATCAAGGGCATCGTCGACCGCCAGCGCCCGGACGGATCCTGGGAGATTTACCACCAGGCCGAAACCGGGGATATCAATACCACCGTCGAGTGCTATGCGGCTCTGAGAGCGTACGGCTACGACCCCGATCACCCCGCGCTGGCCCGGGCCCGGGAGTGGATACTGGGCAACGGCGGCCTGTCGGCGGTCCGCGTATTCACGCGCTACTGGCTGGCGCTGATCGGGGAGTGGCCATGGGAGCGCACGCCGAATGTGCCGCCGGAGATCATACGCCTCCCGCTCTGGTTTCCCTTCAACATATACCACTTCGCCTGCTGGGCCCGTGCCACCATGGTGCCCATCGCCGTGCTTTCCGCCCGCCACCCGGTCAAGCCGCTGGCGCCGGAGCGGCGCCTGGACGAGTTGTTTCCGGACGGCCGGGAAAACTTTGATTACTCGCGCCGACGGCACGCGGTATCCGGATCGATCTGGCACGGGCTCTTCCGCCTGGTGGACCGCCTGCTGCACGCGGTTCAGGGCGTTCGTATCACCTCCGGCCGCGAGGCCGCGACGCAGCGGTGCCTCGAATGGATCATCCGGCACCAGGATTCCGACGGCGCCTGGGGCGGGATTCAGCCGCCGTGGATCTACAGCGTCATGGCCATTCACAACGAAGGCTATTCCCTCGATCACCCGGTGCTGCGGCAGGCGCTGGCGACGTTGGACGGGCACTGGTCCTACGAGCAGGAAGGCGCCCTGTACTTCCAGGCCTGCGAATCCCCGGTCTGGGACACGCTTCTCACCTGTCTGGCATACCAGGACTGCGGACGGCAGCCACGGGACTCGACGGCGTATCTCAAGGCGCTCGAGTGGCTGCTCGACCGGCAGGTCCGCGAGAAGGGGGACTGGTCGGTCAAGCTGCCCGATATCGAGCCGGGCGGCTGGGCGTTCGAGCGCGCCAACCGGTTCTACCCGGACCTGGATGACACGGGCGTGGCGCTGATGGTGCTGGGCCGGGCGGGCAGGCAGGTGGCGTCGCCGGCGAGGCTGGAAGCCGCCGTCGAGCGCGCCAGGAAATGGGCGATGGCCATGCAGTCGCGCGGCGGCGGCTGGGGGGCATTCGACAAGGACAACAACAAGCATATCCTGACGACGATTCCGTTCGCCGATTTCGGGGAAACGCTCGACCCGCCCAATGTCGATGTCACCGCCCACGTGCTGGAAGGGCTCGCGGCCTGCGGGGTCGAGCGGTCTGAGCCGGTCGTCGAGCGCGCCGTCGCGTACCTGAAAGCGGAGCAGGAGGACGACGGCAGCTGGTTCGGACGCTGGGGCGTGAATCACATCTATGGAACGTCGGCGGTCCTGACTGCATTTGACGCGCTGGGCGAGGACATGGACGCCGAGCCGATACAGCGTGCCGCCGGCTGGCTGATCAGCCGGCAGAACCCGGACGGCGGCTGGGGAGAGACCTGCGCTTCCTATGTGATCGCCGCCCACCGGGGTCGGGGCCCGAGCACGCCCTCGCAGACCGCCTGGGCCGTCATGGGCCTGCTGGCGTGCGATTCAGCGCGTCATTGGCAAGCCGTTCACCGCGGCCTGCTCTTTCTGCTCGCCCGCCAGCAGCCGGACGGCACCTGGCACGAGCCTCAGTACACGGGAACCGGCTTTCCCGGATACGGCATCGGCGCCCGGATCGACCCGGAGCGCAGCCCGGCGGCGCTGGCCCAGGGGCAGGAACTGT
>JBEPXV010000270.1:0-3874 GCA_041641695.1 Gammaproteobacteria bacterium
GGCCGGCAAGGTGTTCGAGACCGACTCGATCTTTTACCAGGCGATGCGCCTGGGCATGTTCGAGACCAATGGGCACGGCTGGGAGGCGGGCCAGGTGTTCAATGAGCACCTGCGGGAGGTAACCGCCGAACAGGTTCAGGCGGTGGCCCGAAAGTACCTCGTGGAGAGCAACATGACCGAGGCCGTTCTGGAGCCCACCGGGATGCAGGAGGAGAAAGAGCAATGAGACAACTGATCACCGGGATGTTCCTGGTCCTCGCCGGCCTGAATACCGCCGTGGCGCTGGACATCCAGCACTGGCAGACCTCCAACGGCGCCCGCGTCTATTTCGTCGAGACCCACCAGATCCCCATGGTCCAGTTCGCGGTCGGGTTCGACGCGGCCGGCGCCCGCGACCCCGCGGACCGGCACGGCCTGGCGGCCCTGGTGAATACCCTGGTGGATGACGGCGCCGGGGGCATGGACGAGGATACGGTCGCCGAGAAGCTTGCCGCGGTGGGCGCGCGGTACAGCAGCCAGAGCGCACGGGACATGGCGACCCTGGAACTGAAGGTGCTGTCCGAAGACGCCTATCTGAAGCCGGCGCTTGACGTGTTCGCGAAGATCATCGGCGAGCCGGATTTTCCCGCCGGCGCCCTGGAGCGGGAGCGGCAGCGGACACTGGTAGGTATCGAGCAGTCGAAGCAGTCTCCGCGCGACGTGGCCCGGCGCGAGTTCAACTCGCGGCTGTTCGATGACCATCCCTACGGTCACATGCCGGAGGGTGACGAGCAGAGCGTCAAGCGAATCCAGCGACCGGACCTGGTTGCCTTTCACGAGCGCTACTACAATGGTGCCAATGCGGTGATCGCCATCGTCGGAGACGTAAGCCGCGTCCGTGCCGAGGAGGCCGCCGAGAAGATTGTCGGCCTGTTGCCGGAGGGCGAGCGGCCGCCGGCCCTGCGGGAAGTGGATCAGCGCGCCGAAGGCATCAAGGTGAACCGGGAATTCCCTTCCCAGCAAAGCCACCTGCTGCTTGGACAGCCCGGGATGACCCGCAAAGATCCCGACTATTTCCCGCTGTACGTCGGCAACCACATTCTGGGCGGCAGCGGCCTGATCTCGCGCCTGTCCGTACAGATCCGGGAGCAGAGGGGGTTGGCCTACAGCGTATACAGCTATTTTACGCCCATGCGGCGCCGTGGACCGTACGCGCTGGGGCTGCAAACCCGGAATTCGCAGGCCGATGAGGCGCGCAGTATCGCCCTGGAAACCGTGAACCGGTTCATCGAAGAAGGTCCCACCGCCGATGAGCTGGAAGCGGCCCGGAACAACATCACGGGCGGATTTCCGCTGCGTCTGGACAGCAACGAGAATATCGCCAACAATCTCCTCAACGTGGCTTACTACGACCTGCCCCTCGACTACCTCGATACCTATTCCGACAAGGTCTCCGCCGTGACAAGCGACGAGATCCGTGACGCATTCCGGCGGCGCGTGAACCCGGGGAAATGGGTGCAGGTCACAGTTGGGCAGACGGACCAATAGCCGGGTCCGAATCATCGGCGGCCGCTGGCGCGGGCGGCGGGTGTCGTTTCCCGGGGTCGAGGGGCTGCGGCCCACGCCGGACCGGGTCCGCGAAACGGTCTTCAACTGGCTGGCGCCGTATATCGACGGGGCCCGGGTTCTGGACCTGTATGCCGGCAGCGGCATACTGGGATTCGAAGCGCTGTCCCGCGGCGCGTTATCGGTGGTGGCGGTTGAGAGCCATCGGCTCGTCGCCGACCGGCTGAGAGCGTCCTGCCGCGAGCTGCAGGCCGGCCGTTTCGAGGTGGTGGTGATGGACGCGATGCGCTATCTGGGCGCGTCCCCGCCGCGGCCGTTCGACATCGTGTTCGTCGACCCGCCTTACGCCGCCGCGGATTATGGCGCGATTTGCGCCGCCCTGGAGGCCGGCGGTCACCTGGCGCCCGACGCCTTGATTCACGTCGAGCTCGCCACGAACCGCGCCTCGGCCTTCTCGGCGCCGGACCTCTGGACATGCCACCGCTCCTCCCGGGCGGGGCAGATCACCTACCAGTTGTGGCGACGGTCACGGGGAGTGGATTGACCGGGCGGCAAGGGGGCTATACGCTTACAACCCCCCCGAACAAGAAAGGCGACATCGAATTGATTGCACTTTATCCCGGGACCTTCGATCCGATTACCAACGGCCACTGCGACCTGATACTCCGTGCCCGGCATATCTTCGGCAACCTGGTCGTGGCGATCGCCGAGAATCCCCGCAAGACTCCTCTGTTCCCGCTGCACGAGCGGGTCGAGCTGGTCAAGGAAGTCACCAGCGACATCGACAACGTCAATGTCATCGGTTTCGAGGGGCTGCTGATCGACTGTGTTCGGGCGAATCACGCGGGGGTGGTGATCCGCGGCCTGCGGGCCGTGTCGGATTTCGAGTTCGAGTTCCAGCTCGCGTCGGCCAACCGGCGGCTGGATCCGGAGATCGAGACGGTGTTCCTGACCCCGTCGGAGAGCCACACCTTCACTTCGGCGTCCCTGGTCAAGGAGATCGCCATGTTCGGCGGGGACGTGTCGAGCTTCCTGCACCCGGTGGTGCTGGAAGCGGTGAGAAAGAAATTCAGCGAAGGCCGTGCCGCGGAGTAGCCCCGCACGACCCCCCATGTGACGCGGGCGCCGCCCGTGTCACGAGGCGCAGTGCTCAGGCCCGGGCCTGGACTTTCTCCTCGGCGTTTTCCTCGGCGAGCTGCCTGGCTTCCATCTGGCCCTCCCGCAGGGAGGCGTCTTCCAGGTACGACTCGATCTTCGCCACGAACTCGTCCATGGTCGCTTTCTGGTTCTGGATGCCTTCCTTGACGTGGGACAGCTCGGCAAGCCGGTCGTCGAGGGTGTCGCTGGCCTTGTGGATGCGCTTGATGCTCTCCAGCCTCCGGCGCAGCTGCACCTGGTGCTCGCGGACCTGCGACTCCATGGGCGACATGATGGTCCGCAGCCAGTCGTCGGCGTCGGCGTTGGCGCGCTCGAAAATCTGCCTCACCTTCAACACCACGGAATCGTAGAAGCGCCGCGCGACCACCATCTGCTCGGTCATGACCACGGACAGCCCGCGGATGAAGTAGTCGTGCCGTTCCATCAGGCGCCGCAGCTCGCGCTGGTAGCGGGTGGTGGAGAACTTCCGGGGCTTGATATTTGCCAGCCCGTGCTCTTCCTGGAACTTCTTGTAGACCCCTTCCATCAGCTCCTGAATCTCCCTGGACTGCTTCGCCGCGGCGTCCAGGGTGCCGTCCACCTCGGTGAAGAACTTCAGCATGCTGGTCCGCAGCCCGCCGGTAGTGAGGCTGATGGACATATTCTTCTTGGTTTCCGCGATCAGCCGGTTGATGCGCTGCAGGCTCAACTGGTCGTACAGCTTGTTGGTCTGCCGCGAGAACACCGAGCGGGTCGCCTGGAACCGCTGCAGGTTCTTCTCGAGATGCTCCTTGTCCGCGCGCACCTTGTCCATCATGTCTTCGATCACCTCCATGTTTCGGCTGCTCAGCTTCTTGAGCTCGCTGATGTGATCGTCGACGTCCTGGACGCGCTGGTCCCCGAGCGTCCGGGCGGTACCGACGATCTGGATCAGCTCCGCCTCGACGTTCTTGCTGACGATCTTGCGCTTGGCGGGCATGATGATGTTGGCGAGCGCATCCTCCAGCTCCGTAATCCGGCTTCTGCCAATGATCTCGCCGTCCGCCCGGATCTTGCCGAGCAGGCCTTTCTGCGCGGAGATGGGATAGATCTGCTGGCGGGGAACCTGGAGCGTAATCGACGTGTTCTCGATCTGGCGCTCGATCTCGCGCTCGACTTCCACCCGGTCGCGAAGCTCGTCCCAGAGCACGTC
>JBEPXV010000271.1:0-3857 GCA_041641695.1 Gammaproteobacteria bacterium
CCGTGACGATTTCCCGCTGCTCGGCCGGATCGGCGTTTTCGCCGGCGGCGCGCGGGAACAGCAAGTTCGCGGCCTGTTGCTGGACGAGGACGGCCAGGATTTTTCAGCCCTTAGCGCAAGGCTCGGGGGCTTCTCCGACGACCTGCTGCGGTCGCTGTGGGAACTGGTGTGGAGTGGCGAGATCAGCAGCGATTCCCTGGATGCGCTGCGCGCGCGCCGGTCGTCCACTTCTGTCCGTTACCAGCGGCGGTCCCGTCCCCGCTACGCCCGCCGAACGCGCATACCGTCCGGCGCCGCCGGCCGGTGGCGCCTGTTGTCGACACCCGATCGCGGCTTCGCGCCGCAGCCGGACCGAGCCTTGGCGCGGGCGCGGCAGCTTGTGAACGCGTGCGGAGTCCTCGACCCGGACAGAACGACCGGCTTCGACGGGCTCCTGCCGCTGCTCGAGCATATGGAGTCGCAGGGTGAGGTGTCGCGCCCGCGGTTGCCGGGATGGGGCGGCGCCGGCGTGTTCGCGGCGCCCGATGCCGGGAAGGTATGGCGGGCATCGGGCGGGGACCACCCGGGTGTCGTGCTTTCCGCTTGCGATCCGGCGAATCCGTTCGGCTTGTTGATGCCGTGGCCGGCGATGACAGGCGCGTTTCGTCCCCGGCGCTCCCCGGGTGCCCGGGTGCTCATCCACGACGGCCGGCTCGTCGGCTACCTGGCGCGCACGGGATGGGACCTGCACACGCCGGACGGCCTGAGCGACCCCGCGCCGCTGGCGGAGCTCCTGCGGAAGCTTGCCTCCGGCGGTCCGGTCTTCGTTGAAACCGTAAACGGCGCGCGGCCGTACGAAACGTCCTGGCACGATGTCCTGGTCGAAGCGGGGTTCTCGCCGTCACGCCGCGGCTACCTGCTGCGCGTCTGCGGTTAGCCCGTATATAGTATTATTGGCGTGTCGTGTAATCGGTATCGAGAGACCAGGGGAGATCGACAACATGAAGAAACTTTTCGGGATGGCGGCCTTGTTCACGGCCTTGTGCGGAACGGCATACGCGGACAGCATAGGGGTCCGGGGCGCGGTGGCGGAGATCAGGGCTAGCGAGGATTTCGACGCATACGAAGCCTTTGTTGTGCTGGACCTGCCTTGGACCTGGCAGACCGGGACCGCGCGGATCCAGTCTCAACTGGAGGTCACCGGCGGCGTGCTGGACGCGTCCGGCGAGACCGGGCTGCTGGGCACGCTCGGTCCGCGTCTCGCTTACGTCACGGACCGTTTGTCGCTCGATGTGGGTGTCGGTGTAGCGGCCCTTGGGGAGACCGAGTTCGGCAGCCACGATTTCGCCGGCAGCTCCCAGTTCATCGCCCAGGCCGGTATCACCTTCGCATTGACAGAGCGGTTCAATGCCGGCGCGCGGTTTCGGCACATGTCGGATGCCGACATCCACGACGACGGCGAGGATCTGAACCTCTTTCTGCTGGAGGTTTCCTACGATTACCTGGTGCGGTGAGGTCGTGGGGTTTTACGACGGCCCGTTCCGGTGCTGATAGTAGGGGCACGGCTCAGCGCCAGGCCAGGTGCGTTCCCGGTCATGACCAGTTGGGGCCCCCGGTACGCTGGTGGCTTCGGTAGTCATCTCTCCCGATACTCGCTTGGTGAAAAAGCACCCGGCGACGCCCTTGTGATGATTTGAGGGAGGCGGCGAGGTTTTACGCCGCCCCCGCTGCGATTACCGTGCCGCGAATAGTGTACGTCGGGATTCAATCCCGACAAACGTCAAATATCCGGGCACGGGTTAGGTCCAGGGCACCTTTGTTTCCAGCCACGATCGGTCGGCCCCCCGGGAGGGAGATCAGACGCTCAGACGGAGATATTATCGACGTTGATGTCGTACTCGCCCTCGGCGAGGGAGCGCACGATGTACAGGGGCTGGCCGCGTTGGTCGGTGAGCTCCTCGAGCAGGTTGACCACCGGGTAGGAGCCGTAGGCTTGCTTGTCGGCGTCCAGCAGGAGAATGAGCTTGGGCCTGAGCAGCCATCCGGGATTCTGAGAGGATACAATCGCGACCTGGCCGTTGTTCAACTCGACCAGGGAGCCGGTGGGGTAAGTGCTGAGAGTCTGAATGAAGCCGTTGACCAGCTTCTCGCTGAAGTACTTGTTGCGCTGCTTGTACAGGAGCTGGAGCGCGGCGGAGGGCGAGACGGCTTTCATGTACGGACGCGGCATGGTAATGGCCGTATAGAAGTCGACGATGCCCGCCATCTGCCCAAGGAGTGGTATGGCCTTGCCCTGCAGGCCGCGCGGATAGCCGCTGCCGTCGAGGCGCTCGTGGTGGGTGGCGATGAGCTGCATGATTTCCGGTGAGATGCCCGGCGTTCCTTCCAGCATATCCATGCCGTCGCTGACGTGCTGCTTGACGATTTCCCATTCGTCGTGGGTCAGCCGCGAGGTCTTCTGCAGAATCTCGTTCGGCACCTGTGTCAGTCCCACGTCCATCAGCAGGGTGCCGACGGCTATGTCGTTGAGCGCCTGGTCATCGAGCTCCATCTGGCGGGCGAATGCCGTTGCCCACACCGAGGCGCTGAGGGAGTGGTTGTAGGCGTAGGAGCTGTAGCGCTTGATACGGGTCAGCCAGATGTATGCGTCCGGGTTTCGCTGGATGCTCTCCACCATGTATCCGATGGTGCGCCGGATGCGTGGCATGTCCAGCTCGTCGTTGGAGTCCAGTGCACTCTCGATCTCCTCCACCAGGCCCGCGATCTCCTGGTGTGATTTCCGGGCGATGGGCAGCTCCCGGTCGACATGCGTGGATGCCCGGTGCGCATGCTTGTCGTCGTAGCGGCCCACGTCGATGTCGGAACGGGCGGCGTGGGGCGCGGTGGCGACCTCTATCTCCTCGTCCGGAACCAGCACGTAGACATAGCGGGCCTGCTGCTTGATCTCCTCGACCTCGGATTCGTCGGCGATATGAAACCCCTGAAAAAGAAAGGGAGTCTCGCGCCACGGTCGGTCGAGACGGGAGACATACATGCCGATCTCGAGCTCGTCCGCAGTAATCCTCTTTATTGCCACGTTAACTGTGCGGGTAAGTGGTTCGGGCCGCGCGGCCGGGGTGCCTGTCAGGCAACCGTAGTGACTTCTTCCGAGATTGTCAAAACGCCTGTATATGGCATAGTGGCCCATTTCACGCCGCGCGGCTGCGGCGATCAGAGACCGAAGATATCCAGGGGAATGACGTGACCGACGATAAGCAGCAATTCACAGGCGTCTGGGTGCCTGCCTTGACACCGTTTCGCCCCGACCTGTCCATAGATCGCGAAGCCTTCGCCGCGCATTGCCGGTGGCTGCTGGCGCAGGGGGTGGACGGTTTGGCCGTGTTCGGCACCACCAGCGAGGCGAATTCGCTGTCCGTTCCGGAGCGCGAGGACCTGCTCAAGGCGCTGCTTGACGCCGGCATCCCCGCCGCCAGGCTGATGCCGGGGGTCGGCTGCTGCGCCATACCGGACACGGTGCGTCTGTGCCGGCATGCGCTGGACCGGGGCTGCAGCGCGGTGCTGATGCTGCCACCCTTCTATTACAAGGGGGTCGGAGACGAAGGACTGTTCAAGTACTTTTCGTCGGTTATCGAGCAGGTGGCGTCGAACGCCCTGAGGGTATTTCTGTATCACATCCCGCCTGTATCGCAGGTGCCATTGTCAACGGTCCTGATAGCAAGGCTTCTCGAGGCGTATCCCGGGATTGTTGTGGGGCTGAAGGACAGCGGCGGTGACTGGCGTTACACGCAGGATCTGTTGGCCCGGTTTCCGGATATGGCGATATTCGCCGGGTCGGAACGCTTCCTGCTGGACACGCTGCGGAACGGCGGTGCCGGCTG
>JBEPXV010000272.1:0-3849 GCA_041641695.1 Gammaproteobacteria bacterium
ATTCCATTGGTTTCGGCCGCCATGGACACCGTTACCGAGGCCGATACGGCGATCTGCCTGGCCCAGGAGGGCGGTATCGGCGTCGTTCATCGCAACATGAAGCCCGCCCGTCAGGGTGAGGAAGTCCAGCGGGTGAAAAAGTACGAGACCGGCGTAATCGCTGATCCGGTCACCGTGGACGCCTCGACGAGCATTGCCGATGTACTCGAGATCACCCGGCGGCACCGGATCTCCGGGGTCCCGGTGCTGGACAGCGAGGGCCTGGCGGGCATCGTGACCAACCGGGACCTGCGATTCGAAACCCGCATGAACGAGCCGGTCCGAACGGTGATGACGCCGCGGGAAAAGCTGGTGACCGTAAAGGAAGGGGCGTCCCGGGAGGAAGTCCAGGGCCTGCTGCATGCACATCGGATCGAGAAAGTGCTGGTGGTGGACGACGACTTCAACCTCAAGGGCCTGATCACCGTCAAGGATATCCAGAAATCCACCGAGCATCCCCATGCCTGCAAGGACGCGGACGGCCGGCTGCTGGTGGCGGCCGCGGTGGGCGTGGGCGCCGACACCGACGAGCGCGTCGAGGCCCTGGTGCGTGCGGGCGTCGATGCCGTGGTGGTGGATACCGCCCACGGCCACTCGCGCAGCGTCCTGGACCGGGTGCGCATGATCAAGCGCGAGTACGGCGACCTCCAGGTGATCGCCGGGAACATCGCCACCGCGGACGCGGCGCGCGATCTTATCGAAGCCGGCGTGGACGCCCTGAAGGTCGGCATCGGGCCGGGTTCCATCTGCACCACGCGAATGGTTGCCGGGGTGGGGGTGCCCCAGGTCACGGCAGTTATGGACGTGGTTGCGCTGGCCGGTCCCGAAGGCGTGCCGGTGATCGCCGACGGCGGCGTGCGTTTCTCCGGCGACATCGCCAAGGCCATCGCGGCGGGCGCCCACAGCGTCATGGTGGGCGGTCTGCTGGGCGGCACCGAGGAGGCGCCGGGCGAGATCGAGATCTACCAGGGCCGCTCCTACAAGTCCTACCGGGGCATGGGCTCACTGGGGGCCATGGAGCAGGGCTCCAAGGACCGCTACTTCCAGGAGGGAACAGAGAACCCGAAGAAGCTCGTGGCCGAGGGAATCGAAGGCCGGGTGCCCTACAAGGGCCCGGCAGTGAATATCATTCACCAGCTCATCGGCGGTGTACGCGCCAGCATGGGCTACACCGGCAGCACCAGCATCGAGGACCTGCGCACCCGGGCGCGCTTCGTGCGGATCACCAACGCCGGCATCCGGGAAAGCCACGTGCACGATGTGGCCATCGTGAAGGAAGCACCGAATTACCAGATCAGCAACGGGAAGTGAAGCGGTGATTGGTGTTGCCTGATCAACCGCCGTGCCGTCGTCCGGGGACCGTGCTGCGGGCTGAGGCTGGGAATCCTCTCGCCAAGAACGCCAAGAACGCCAAGAGGAGTATTATTCGAGTTGGTCCTGGCCGGCGCAATGACAACGACGGGCGGTCGACACCGTTCCCTTGTACCACGTATAAAAACCTTGGCGTTCTTCGCGTTCTTGGCGAGAGCAACAAACGACGCGAAAAGTATCTGCGCTCCAAGGAGTGTTCCTGAGCTCAATGTCCGTGCATCACGACAAGATCCTGATCCTCGACTTCGGCTCGCAGTACACGCAGCTCATCGGCCGCCGCGTGCGGGAGATGAACGTCTACTGTGAGATCCACCCCTGGGATATCGACTTCACGGCCATCGAGTCCTTCGATCCCCGGGGCATCATTCTGTCCGGGGGGCCGGCGACGGTGACCGCCGGCGACGCAGCGCCCCGCACGCCGGCGGGACTGTACGACCTCGGGCGACCGGTGCTCGGCATCTGCTATGGTCTGCAGTGCCTGGCGGCCGATTTCGGCGGCGGGGTCGAGCACAGTGCGAAGCGGGAATACGGCCATGCCGAGGTCCGCCTGCGGGGCGACTGCGACCTGTTTGCCCACCTGGAGGACACGGCTCTGCCGCTCCCGGTCTGGATGAGTCACGGCGATGCGGTGACCAGACTGCCGGCGGAGTTCCGCACCGTCGCGGAGAGCGACAATTCTCCCTACGCCGCCATTTGCCACCAGTCCCGCCCCCTGTACGGGCTGCAGTTTCACCCGGAGGTCACCCACACCGAGCAGGGCGGCCAGATACTGTGGAATTTCGTGGTGCACATCTGCCAGTGCCGCCCGGACTGGACGCCGGCGAACATCGTCGACGAGAGCGTCGAGCAGATCCGCCGCAAAGTGGGCAGCGATCGGGTCATACTCGGCCTGTCCGGGGGCGTGGATTCCAGCGTCGTGGCGGCCATGCTGCATCAGGCGGTCGGCGACCAGCTCACCTGTATCTTCGTGGACAACGGCCTGCTGCGGCTGAACGAGGCGGAGCAGGTCATGGCCACCTTCGCCGAGCACATGGGGATCCGCGTTATCCAGGTCGACGCCGAGGAGGAGTTCCTGGGGCGCCTGGCGGGGGTCGCCGACCCAGAGGAGAAGCGCCGGATCATCGGCAACGTGTTCATCGAGGTGTTCGAGCGCGAGGCGGAGAAGATCGAGGACGCCCGCTGGCTGGCGCAGGGCACCATCTATCCGGACGTAATCGAGTCGGCGGCGGCGAAGACCGGCAAGGCCAAGGTCATCAAGTCCCATCACAACGTCGGCGGCCTGCCGGAGGACATGCAGCTCGAGCTGCTCGAGCCGCTGCGCGAGCTGTTCAAGGACGAGGTCCGGCGCGTCGGCCTGACCCTGGGCCTGCCGGAGCACATGATCATGCGTCATCCTTTCCCGGGCCCCGGCCTTGGCGTGCGCATCCTCGGAGAGGTGCACAAGCGCTACGCCGATACCCTGCGCCTGGCGGATCACATCTTCATCACGGAGCTTCGCCAGAGCGGCTGGTACGAGAAGGTCAGCCAGGCATTCGCGGTCTTTCTCCCGGTGCGCTCGGTGGGCGTCGTCGGAGACAATCGCGCCTACGAGCACGTCATTGCCCTGCGCGCCGTGGAGACCACGGACTTCATGACCGCCCGCTGGGCGCCGTTGCCGTACGATCTGCTGGAGCGCACCTCCAACCGGATCATCAACGAAGTGCCCGGCATCAGTCGTGTGACCTATGACGTCTCCAGCAAGCCCCCCGCCACCATTGAATGGGAGTAGCTGTGAGCCGGGTCAGCGGGGCCTCTCCGCGCCACGCGATGACGCCGTCATGAGCACCGATATGCGCTGGATGGAATACGCCCTGACCCTGGCGCGGCTGGCGAGGCGGCAGGGCGAGGTGCCCGTGGGCGCGGTGCTGGTCCGGGATGATGCGGTGCTGGGGGAGGGGTTCAACACGCCGATCGCTCGCAACGATCCCACGGCCCACGCGGAAATCGTCGCCATCCGGCAGGCCGCGCAGCGCCGGGCCAATTACCGGCTGCCCGGCTCGACGCTGTATGTGACCCTCGAACCCTGCCCCATGTGCGCCGGCGCCATCCTCAACGCCCGCGTCGAGCGTGTGGTGTTCGGCGCCTACGACGAGAAGGCCGGCGCCGCGGGCAGCGTCACGAACCTGCTCACGACCCGTCTGTTCAATCACCACTGCCTGGTCACCGGTGGCGTGCTGCGGGAGCCCTGCGCGCAGCTGCTGGTCGAATTTTTCGCCGCGCGCCGCAAGCCGGCGGGCCGATTGTAGGTCGATGAAATCCCGACAAATGTCAAGAAACCCGGGCACGGATTGGGTCCAGGGCGCCTGCGTTCCCGGTCATGACCGTTCGGGGCCCCCAGTACAGTGACGCCTTCGGTAGTTATCTCTGGTCGATTCATCCCGACAGATGTCCGCAATCGGG
>JBEPXV010000273.1:0-3842 GCA_041641695.1 Gammaproteobacteria bacterium
CCGGTGGATGGCCCGACGCGCTGGATGTCGAACAGCACCGCCGGGATCTCGGTGTAGTAGCCGAAGCTGATGAACTCGTTCATCAGGCTGATGCCCGGCCCCGAGGTGGGGGTGAAGGCCCGGGCGCCCATCCACCCGGCCCCCATCACCATGCCGATGGCCGCCAGCTCGTCCTCGGCCTGGATGACCAGGTACTCGCGCTCTCCTTCTTCGTTGCGGCGGTAGCGCTCACAGAACCCCTTGAAAGCGTCCATCAGGCTGGTGGAGGGCGTGATCGGGTACCAGGCCCCCACGGTGGCGCCGGCGAACATGGCGCCCAGGGCGGCGGTGGTATTGCCGTCGATGACGATATGCCCCCGTGTCAGGTCGGTGCGTCGCACGCGCAGCGGCAGGGGACAGTCGTAGTGCTGCTTGGTGTAGCTGTAGCCCAGCTCCGCCGCCTGCATGTTCGACTCGACGAGCCTGGCCTTCTTTTCCCCGAAGGTCTCCTTCAGCGAGCCTTCGATGATATCCATGTCCAGGTCCAGGAGCGCCGCCAGGGCGCCGACGTAGGCGATGTTCTTCATCAGGATGCGCGTGCGCACCTCCGCGAACTCCAGGTTCACCATTTCCGCCAGCGGCACGCCGATAACACGAATATCGTCCCGGTTCAGCTCCCGGGTGCGCGGCCACGAGCTGTCGTAGAGCAGGTAGCCGCCGGCGGCTACCTCGGCGTGGTCCTGGGCGAAGGTCTGGGCGTTCATGGCCACCATGAAATGCACTTCCCCGGAGCGCGTCAGGTCGCCGGACTCCGTGACCCGGATCTCGTACCAGGTGGGCAGACCCTGGATGTTGGACGGAAAGTAGTTCTTGCCCATCACCGGCGCGCCCATGCGGAAGATCGCCTTCATCAGCAGCGCGTTGGCGCTGGCGGAGCCGGTGCCATTGGCGGTGGCGACCTTCAGGGTGAAGTCGTTGACGCGGTTCATTGCTGTGCTACACCCCCGTGTTCAGGCCTGGCGTCTCAATGAATGCCTTTATCAATTCTGTATCTGTCCGCGATATCCCGGAGCATTCCTGCGCTGTCTTTGCGCATCGCGCGGGCGGGTGCGGGAACCCTTCATCCGGTATGTTTCCTCCGGACGAGCTCCGGGATTTCCGTGTCCTCGACCTTGGGTATGAAGATGTGAGAGCGTTTCATGTCCCATGCCGCCGTCGGGCAGCGCTCCGCGCACAGGCCGCAGTGGATGCACTGGTCCTCGTCCTTGATCATGTGGCGCTTCGTCTGGGGCAGCCGCTTCGACACGTATATGGCCTGATCCGGATTCACCGCCGGCACTTTCAGGCGCCCGCGCACCGACTCCTCCGGCTCGTCCTCTTCGATGGCCAGGATGGTCAGGCACTGGGTGGGGCAGATGTCCAGGCAGGCGTCGCACTCGATGCACTTGTCGTTGAAAAAAATCGTCTGGATATCGCAGTTCAGGCAGCGCTCCACCTCCACCCGCCAGTCCTCCTCGCGGAAGCCGAGCTCGACTTCGATATCGATATTCTTGAAGCGCTGCTTCAGGTCCACGTGGGGTACCAGGCGGCGCTCTTCCGGAGCATAGGGGTTGGAGTACGACCACTCGTGCAGCCCCATCTTGCAGGTATGCACGTCCACCGCGTCGGACAGCCGGTCGTCCACGCTCTCGCCGTGGACATACTTGTGGATGGAGATCGCCGCCTCGTGCCCATGGCGAACCGCCCAGATGATGTTCTCGGGCCCGAACGCGGCGTCGCCGCCGAAGAAAACCCCGGGCAGCGTGGACTGGTAGGTGGTGCGGTCCACCACCGGCACGTCCCACTCGTCGAACTCGATACCGATATCGCGCTCGATCCAGGGAAAGGCATTCTCCTGGCCGATCGCCAGGATGACATCGTCGGCGGGCAGGAACACTTCTTTAACCACCCGGCTCTTCCGGCGGCCGTCCTCGTCGTAATACTCGAGGACCTCGAAGGTCATGCCCTTGAGCTCGCCGTCCTCCAGCACGAAGGCCTTGGGGGAATGATGGGTGACGAGATCCACGTTCTCCTCCAGGGCGTCCTCCAGCTCCCATTCGGAAGCCTTGAGCTGGTCCTTCGGCTTGCGGGCCATTACCTTGACGTCGTCGGCGCCGAGCCGCAGCGAGGTCCGGCAGCAGTCCATCGCCGTGTTGCCGGCGCCGATGATCAGGACCCGCCTGCCGATGCGCTCGGTGTGCTTGAAGGCCACCGACTCCAGCCAGTCAATGCCGATGTGGAGGCGGCCGGTGTCCCATGCCTCCGTTCGGCCGGGGCAGTCCAGGTCCTTGCCGCGCGGCGCCCCGGAGCCCACGAACACGGCGTCGTAGCCCTGGTCCAGCAGGTTCCTCATGGACTCCACGGGGGAATTCAGCCGCAGGTCCACGCCCATGTCGACGATGTTGTCGATCTCCTCGTCCAGGACGCCGGGCGGCAGCCGGAAGCGGGGAATGTTCGAGCGCATGAGGCCGCCGGTGGCGTCCAGCTTCTCGAAGATCGTCACCTGGTAGCCCAGCGGCATCAGGTCGTTGGCCACCGCCAGCGAGGCGCAGCCGGCGCCGACACAGGCGATATGCATGCCGTTCTTCTGCACGGGGATCGCCGGCAGCCGCGCCTTGATATCGTCCTTGTAGTCGTAGGTTACCCGCTTGAGCCGGCAGATGGCGACGGGCTTCTGGTCGTCCACGCGGCCCCGCCGGCAGGCGGGCTCGCAGGGGCGGTCGCAGACCCGACCCAGGATGCCCGGGAAGACGTTGGAATCCCGGTTCAGCATGTAGGCGTCGGTATAGCGGCCCTGGGCGATCAGGCGGATGTAGCCGGGCACGTCCGTATGGGCCGGGCAGGCCCATTGGCAGTCCACGACCTTGTGGAAGTAGTCCGGATGGTAGGTGTCAGTCGGTTTCATCAGGCAATGACAGGCGGCTTTGTATCCCCCGCCCTGTCGTTGATCACCGCATCATCAACCGCGGCGTCGTTGTTGCGCTTCCACTCCCCGAGGCCGCTTCCACGACCCCGGCTCGAACTGAGTATTGCCAGTCTAGCACGAGATTTCCGGTCCGGGTGCGCGGAAAAGGTATTAGTATTGATCATGAACCTCCCCCGTGGGCCGGGCCACGATGATGCGGGAGCGGGCGCCGCCGGGCGCATGTAGGCACGCTTGCGCCTGACAAACGTTCAGGAATCCGGGCACGGTTCGGCTCCAGGTCAACTGCGTTCCCGGTCATGACCGCTCGGGGCCCCCGTTGCGTCGGTGCCTTCGGTGGTTATCTCTGGTCAGTAGAATCCCCGGTATCGTGTCCGATGCGTGCCGGCCTGGAAGTAGTCGATCATGGTGATGTAATCGAACACTGGCAGCCCGGTGGCGTCCTGCACGGCCCGCGAGTAGGGCGGCAGCAGCGAGCATTCCAGGACGACTGCCCCCATGTCGGGGTGCTTCGCCACCATCTGTTTCACCGCGC
Organism: Gammaproteobacteria bacterium; assembly: GCA_041641695.1. Lineage (GTDB taxonomy): Bacteria > Pseudomonadota > Gammaproteobacteria > Arenicellales > JAANXG01 > JAANXG01. Next base: position 3,477 of record JBEPXV010000273.1, read on the forward strand.
TGACGGTTTCCCGCTCGATGCGGTCAGAGTCCAGGGTTCCGCCCTGCTCCAGGATCGACTCGGTGAAATGCGGCTGGTCCTCCATGCCGCGCACGACGATCCGGGAGGTTTCCCGTACTCCGGCCAGCGCCAGGACGCGCTCATTGACGCCGGCCGACGAGGCCACCACGACGCCTATGGGCCCGGTGACGCTCGCGGCGACCAGCGGAACCTGCAGGAGGCTGGACAGGAATACCGGCACTTCGAGCCGCTCCCGGACCGCGTCCTGGTAGGCGATGAGAAACCCGCAGTCGCTGCTGACCCCGCGCACGCCGAAGCGCTGCAGCTGCCGGGCCGCCTCGATCACCTGGCACTCCTGGGACGGGT